>PNBM01000238.1:5173-7729 GCA_003135995.1 Ignavibacteriota bacterium
ATACGGATTTTAAATTGATTTATTAATAGTTTAAGCATAATATTATTTTCCGTTTATAAAGCTTTTTTCGGCTTCGAATAATTTTTCATCATTCATTTTCCCGTTATCTTTTTTCTTTCTTTGATTCAGAAAATAGCTCATTTTAAAATCGCTGAATTCGGAGCGATCGAAATATTGAGAAATTTTCATCAAAAGCATTACAAGTTTTTCATAGCTCATCAGAACCGGTTGTTCTTNNTGTTCTTTTACCTGAGATTTGACCTCACCAAAAATTTCAGAAAATGTTTCTATCCTGTGTTTTTTCGAAGTGAGCAATTTTTCTTTTATTTCTTCGAACTGAATTTTCTTCAGTTCCAATACATCCTTTTCATACAGCTTATTCCACTCAACAAGTGTGGATTTGTTCACATTGAGAGTTTTGGAAATAGAATCATAGGTATTTCCAAGAGAACGGAGTTCTATGAATTTATTTTGAGTCTCAGTATCATACATAACTTAAGTTTTTAAAGTTAATAANNTTTGAGGAAGTCAGGCGGGGCGCGGGTTTCGGCGGATTCGATCTTTTTGCATACCCCTATATTTGGGTTTCTATTATTGAAATATATTGGGCTGGAATGCAGAATGGATAAGGAGTTTTAAAATATTTTGTAAAATGCATTTTTGGGGAAAAACTTGTATAAATGGATAATTTTATCCAATTATAATAAGTGATAAATTACTGTAAAAACAAAAGAGTTAAAATTAATTATATAGGGGTCAAATAGAAAACACAGAGAAATAAAAAGAAAAGTTAAAAAAAATTATATAAAAGGTCACATTATTCAATCGTTGATTTTGAAATTTGTTGTTGATGACGCTAATAAGCAATCCAACAACAGAGACGACAAAAAGATAATAATAAATCTTGTTTATAAATTATCAAATATAGGTGTTTCATCTTTAATGCCTGTTTCTTCGTCGCTAAATAATTGTATAATATTATCATAGTTATCTCCATATGCCTTTTTATCATATAGATCTAATAAATTTAGAACAGCAATTCTTTCATTGTTATCAAAAATATTTGAAGTATATGTCGGTGCTAAATGTTCAAAAAAAGCAAATTCCTCGACAAGTCTTTTATAATTCAATTTATTTTGATTAAATAATGCTATATCAGATAACCCATTAAAAAAAATGAATAATAACTCTTGAGATGATAATTGGGCTCTTAATATATTTGAATAAAATTTATCTGATGAATTAATATCGTTTTTATCAAATATAGATTTACTTATATGTATCAATTTTAATATGTGATATATATTTCTAAAATAATGCCCAAAGATATGCTGCTCTTGTTGCATGAATTTTTTGTATTCGTTATTAAAAATTTCTCTTTTATTATTTATATCTATAGATTCGGTTAATTTCTTATTAATCTTGCTTAAGAAATCGTTAATAAAATCACCATAATAATATTTTATCGCAAGTCTTCCAGTTTCGTTTTCGAAAGTATTGTTTATGTGTTCACTTTTATCATTAACTTTCATAATAGTCATTATCTTCACAGTCTGTTTAACTATATTATCATAAATTTTAAGAAGATTAAAAAATTTGTTTTCGAATGAAGTTATTTTGTTGTAATATTGATTATTTCTAATTTCCTCTTTTTGTGAATTTATTTGTTGTCTTTGTGCAATGAATGCTATGACAATCGCTATTATTCCAGAAAATGATAACAATATGCCTACAGTACCACTTAAATATTGACCAAGATAACTTTGTTTTTCACCAGCTTCACCTTTCGAAAAAGCTTCCCAATATAATTTAATTGAGAATAATATAATTAATATTATAATAGCAAAAAAAAAGGGATAAATGAATTTAAATTTGTGTTCTTTAATAAATGACGTTATATTTCTCATAAAAGTTTTCATATTAATTAATAAAATGATATTAAATTTTTATTTTTTATTAGCAATTTTATAAAGAAAATAATCCAATACAGCTTTATTTCTTAATCCTGCTTGATTGCAGATCAAATCCATTGTATACAAAAGAACTTTATATTTCAAACCCATATGTGAAGTATTAGGAAATTCAAACCCATATTCTTTTACAACATTATTAGAAACACTATTCCAAACACAATATTTTTGAGGATTTATAGTAATTAATATTTTTGTAATAATTCCTTTTCCAACATTATTTACTCTATAATCGCCTTTTATAGTTTCATAAATTCTTTTCTCTATAGGTATAGTTTCATCTGCTAAATATCTTATTAAATTAACAAATCTTATTCTTTGTCTTAATATTTTTGGTACATTAAATCCATAGGTGAAGCCTAAATCATAACCCGATATAAAAGAATCAATTTTTATATTATTAAATACAGGAAAATCAAGATATTTTCTGTATTCCTGAATGATATTTCTTCTTGATTTACAAATAGTAAAATATTCTTTCGATTTCATCCATGTTTTTAATTTATTAGCTAATTGATTACGTCTATTCATAATAAATATTGTTTCTTTGTCGCTTAATTTATCATATTTATTATTTATATTTTTT
>PNBM01000045.1 GCA_003135995.1 Ignavibacteriota bacterium
CTATTTAAAACACATATATTACAACTATAATAATATTAGTAATTATATTTTATGAAGAATTAAACTCTTTGCTGACTGGAATTGCAAACATGTTAAATTATCCTATTTAAAAGTACTGATGATAGTTGAAGCGGATTAAAAATTTCGAATTAATACGGGAAAAAATAAAGGGATGCAGATAATACATTTAGGATTTGATATTCGGATTTAGAAGTAAAGTCACATTTAGATTTTGTATACTCAAATAAAAAATTAAATAAGCCTGTCTCCCGGCAGTCCGAACCATTCGTGAATTTCATAACTTAATCTGCCGGATTTTACTGCGGGGTCTTCTTCCGTGAGATTTATAACTTCATTTAAATCGGTGAGGTCATAAATACAAATGCCGCGAATATCAGATTCGCCAAGCAGTGGACCGTTTAGTATTAATTTTTTTTCTACGCGGAGTTTGAAAAGATATCGCAAATGTTCTATTTGAATTTTATCTGCATCCTCCGGACTATGATTTCGATTTGGTCCGGTATTTTAAAATACTATTTTATATTGCTTGCCTTTCGAAATCTCATTATTTATAAAATCATCTGTGATATTGTTATCATCGGAATTCATATATAAATAAGAATTTAATTAAATTGGCTCTTTATTGTACATTGTACATTGAAAATTGTACATTGTTCTTTAATATCTCTCAATATAATACACAACATTCAAAACATAAGTTATTGAGCCGGTTGTGTTTGTACCGAAATTATCCGAAGGTAATATCCATTTAAGTGAAGGTGTTATTCTGAAATCCAGATTCGGATAATAACTGTATGAAGCAGAAAACGACATTGCATTTTGATTTGTTCCATCCCATACATCACCATCCAGTTTATAAGAGCCTTGCGAATAACCTCCGAACGAAACTGAAGCGGCATTCCAGTAATTTAAAAGATAGATTAATGATAATCCGTAATTATATCTTTCACCCTGCTGACTTGTATGCGTCGATTGCGGAACACCATAAGACATATCAAATGATTTTTTAAAACTATGCATCCAGCTTAAATCAACCGCAACCTGGAATTTATTTTGCACGACCGATTTCAGAAAAGACATTCCCAGTTGTNNTCCTTTACCCGTTACTTCCGCCTCGGTCAATGCAGTTTCATCTGACCTGCCTGTCGGAATTACTATTCCCGCTGTTAATGCAAGGTAAGGTTTTTTTGTATCAATCTTATATCTTTCCCCTGTTTTGAATCTCTGGTACTCGTGAAAAAATTCGTAGCGTCCGCTTAAAGTTATATCACCAAAACCCGAACCCTGCGGGGTTAATCCCGGAATTTCATTTCTGTTTACTACGTATGGAACTGTTAAACCCGCCTGTATATTATTATTAAACCTGTAAGCACCCGAAATCGCAGGTCTCATTTGCCATGAAGTATTACTTGTCTTTAACCATTTCCCATCCTGGTCCCACGTGCCGATATTATTATCAAAATTAAACCCCGCATTGAACAAAGCTTTTTTATCGAGAGATAAAACTGCAAGGTCATAAAAACTCCCACCACAGCAACTTTGCGAATAAACGTTTGAGAATAAAATCAGGGTTATTACCCCAAAAATTAGAATGTAAAATTTTTTCATATTACTGTACTGAAAAATTAAATTTTTGAGGTTGGTTATTTGTAATATCGCTTCCGTTGATTTTTAAAGTGTCATACACAGCCCATTTTCCGCTCATCGAAAAATTAATCTGTCCTGTATATTTTCCGTTACTTTGATAAACAGGATTAACATTGTTACTCGAACTATGACCGTGCGTAACCATCAATACATAAATTCCGAAAGTAGCATTATCCACTTCGCTAAAATTAGTATTATCATCGGTTTTGTGCAGCATCACGGAATAACTATTTAATCCTAATGTCGGACTTGTAGGATTTATCAGGGTCAATACGTATGAATGACCACCCGTTGCATCTGTCCAGGTTTTAATATTATCGTATAAATAATAATAAACCGTGAACGGAACGGAATCAATTTTTGCTACTCCATTGTAATCATAAAAACCTTGCCACGTTTTTCCTGTATCCGAATATTGTGTGAAACATACGTAGCCTGTAAATAAATGCTGGTCTGCATTGTAATTAAAAACCGGGCTGACGGGAGAAGAGCAGCCTGTGCCTCCGTTTTGCGTCATTACAGGATTATATTTTACGTAACCTGTTGTCATTTCTGCTCCATTGTTATAAACTTTAAAGCCAATATCATTATATCCGTAATTCAGAGTTTGCGCTGTACCACTGTTGATTATAAATTTCCAGGTACCAGACTGAACCGAATCTATATTAACATAATTGGACACGATGGTTTCACTCTTTGGAGTAACGGGATTGCTTGAATTGCATGAATAGATAATAATGCAGGTAAAAAAAATCAGTAAAGATAAATATTTCATAAATTATTGTATTATGGTTTTTCTAAATCATTTTGTTTCCTCCCGAAATAATTTGTTAAACTATGAATAAAAATTTTATAATGCAAGTAATTTTATGCTTTTGTAAATTTAATTTTTTAGTTAACTTATTAAAACAGTTATTTATATTTAAAAAAATTTTAATTTTTATTAATAATAGCCGGCATTAGAATTAATAAAATTATTTTAATGTTGAAATAAGAAAAAATATATGGACAAAAATATTCAAAGCAGTGAAATAAAATTTAAAACCGACGGCAATTTTGCTATCCACGTTACCGACCTTGAAAAAGCAGAAAATTTTTATGGAAATGTTCTCGGCTTTAAACTTATAAGTAAAGATAAACTGCAATTGGTTTATGATACAGGTGCAATAACACTTTATATTAATCTCGATAATATCATTATACCTTTCATACCTGCTCTCGAAGTTAAAAATTATAATGATGCTAAAAACCGCTTAGCACAAAACGGCTGCAGGATAGTTAAAGAGCACGAAGGGGGCAAAGCATTGTATTTCAAAGATCCTTTCGGAATAATTATAGATATTATCCAAAAATAAGAATTCAATTTTAAGTTTCTAAATTTTGTAGTATTTTAAATTAACAACCATAAAAGCCGGAGGGTGGCTATGAAAAAGAGTATACTGCAAATAATATTATATGCTTCATTGTTAAGCTATATTATAATTATTTTTTCCTGCAACGATGTTCCAACTACATCAAATAACAAACCAAATAACGGTTGGGCTTCGCATCCGATTAATTTTTCAGGAAAGTTGTTCGGCGTTTCTTTTGTGAATGCAACAACAGGTATTGCTGTCGGAGAAATTGGAGAAATTGTAAAATCTTTTGATGGAGGAAATTCCTGGACCGGGGTTGGTTCGAATACAAATTATTGGCTGAGGAGTATTAAATTCATCAACCCTGCAACTGCTGTTGCTGTCGGCTCAAGCGGGATGATTATAAGAACTGAAGATAGCGGCACAACGTGGAATCAATTAACCTGTGAAAATACGAATGTTCTCAATGGTGTAAGCTTTATCGATATTAATGTCGGATATGTAACCGGTTATGCCGGCTCGCTTTACAAAACCGTAACGAGAGGCGCAACGTGGATACATTGTCCTGAAGTTAATATTTCTATGAACGGAATATTTTTTATAGATGCAGAATCCGGAACTGTTTGCGGCTCAGGCGGGAAAATATTCAGAACTTATAATGGCGGATTGAACTGGATTGCCTGCAGCAGCGGAGTGGGTTACGATTTGAATGCGGTATCTTTTGTAAATGCGCTGACGGGTGTTGTAGTCGGGAATATGGGAGTGATATTAACTACTTTCGACGGCGGACAAAGCTGGAATGTAAGACAGGCGCCGGTTTATTATACGCTCTTCGGAGTTTCGTTTCCGGCACTCGGAAGAATAACCGCTGTCGGCGGAGCAGGTACCATCGTAACATCGACTGACTGGGGTTCAACATGGCAGCAGCAAATTTCGAATGTAAATGTAAATCTTAATGCTGTTCATTTTTTGGATGTGAATACGGGAATGGTCGTTGGAGATAACGGAATGACTCTGAATACAACCACCGGCGGCGAAGCGTATTAACAAATAACAGAAAACAAATAACAGAAAACAGGAAATAAAATTAATTCAGAATTATCGAATTATTAAAATACTTTATTTAATTGTACATTGTAAATTGTACACTGAACATTGAAACAATCTCGTAGGGATTTTCTGTTTATAACTAATGATTATCCGAACACACAAAAATATAATTGAAATATAATATTTACAATGCCCTATAAATACGAATCTCAATTAAATACCAAAGCCGGTGAATTTATTTCATTTTTAAGCGATAAAAATATTCTCGCAGATATCATTTCAGATTCTATACGTGATTATTCAATTAAAATTGAAATTAAAGATGCTGGAGTTATCAATCTTTTTTATAGTCCGAATAAAGATTCGTATAAAATAACAATTCAGGATATAAAAAATAAAAATTTAATCCGCGAAATTGAAAATTACTGGTATGAATTTTCAGGAAATGAAATAAAAGAATATTATTCTAACAAAGGGATCGAAATCGATGTCGATGGTTCATATCAAAATGGGGTTACAACTTACGGTTGCGTGATACGAAAAAACGGAAAAGTGATTAAGGAATTATCAGGTATCGTTGACGAAGTTGAGGTTGACGGCTCTTACCAGGTAGCGGGAGAAATAAAAGCCGTGAAAGAAGCCGTGAATTGGTGCCTCGAAAATTCTATAAATGATATTACAATTTATCACGATTATAACGGTCTCGAAATGTGGGCAAAAGGAATCTGGAAGACAAAAAAGCCCGTCTCAAAATCATATTCGGAATTTATGAGAATCGTAAGTATTAAAATTAATTGGGTAAAAATCGAAAGCCATACGGGAGT
This sequence comes from Ignavibacteriota bacterium, assembly GCA_003135995.1. GTDB lineage: Bacteria > Bacteroidota > Ignavibacteria > Tepidaquicellales > Tepidaquicellaceae > FEN-1257. The sequence goes on from PNBM01000045.1 coordinate 4,898, forward strand.
TAAATGGAATGAATATGCCGACAAACTCGCTAAAAACGCTGCAAAATAGCAGAAAAAGATGATTTGTATTGCTTTAATACTTTCTGTTTTATAATTTAGTGTTGAAATATTCATCATTTTGAAAATATTTAGAAACATCAATATAACCAAATTTGTATTCGTATGGATAATATCCGGTATATTATTCTATAATTTCTCATTTATTCCTGCAAGTGTTTTTTGCAGTAAAACAAAAATGAAGAAATGCTGTTGTATGGAAAATTCCGAAAACGGATGCAAGATGAATATGAATAATAACTGCAGCAGCGACTTAAAAGGGAATCCTCAAAAAAGTGAAGAAAAAATTTTGGTAATGCACTTAAACGTGATACCAAAATTAAATAATTTATATTCAACATCTGTTGATGACAATTTCAAAAATCAATTTTTAAACTCATTTAACAATTCTCTTTTATATAATATACCCTTAAACTCGCAGGGGGTTTATATAACAATTTCCAATTTGCGAATTTAGAATTCCGCTTTTCTTTAATTTATTACAAACAATTTTTTTAATAACATAATTTTAAATAATGAAAACAAAATTATTTTTAATAGTAGGCTTAATAGCAGGCTATATATTCTTATCGAACTATTCATTCAGTTCGAATACGAATGACCCGAAGTGTAAGTGTGAAAGTTGTAAGTGCGTCGATTGTAAATGCGGAACTAACGGCTGCTGTACGAATCCCGAAAAGTGTAAAGGTAAGTGCGATTCAATGAAAGACGGCGATTGCTCAAAAATGAAAGATGCCGGATGCACAAAAATGAAAGATGGTGGATGTCCCGGTATGCAAAAATCAGATTGCAAAAAAGATGGAACATGTAAAGATAAAAAAGATTGTATGAAGAAAAAAAGTGAAGGCGATGCACAGGGATATGGTGAAATGGACTCAATAAAATCCGGTAAAACCTGCACCGTAACAGGTGAAGATATTCCGGAAGGACAAGGCGTTACATTTAAATACCTTGGAAAAGATTATTCGTTTTGCTGTGAAAAATGCGTTGCAAAATTCAAAGCCGAACCGATGAATTACATAAAGGGTGATGTTAATTGCCCGGTTATGGGTGAAGCCGCATCAAAAGAAACTTTTTCCGTTTATAATGGTGTGAAATATTATTTCTGCTGTTCACCTTGCGTGAAGAAATTCGAAAAAGACCCTGAAAAATATCTGGAAAAATATAATAAATAATTTTTTTAATTCTCTCCTTCCCAATCCCAGATTGGGAAGGAAATTGATTAACAGAACTTTAATTCATGAAATTCGTTATAACAGTTAGTAAAAATATAAAATTTGATTAAAACCAAAAAAATATTAACATATTTATTCGTATTCCTCGTTTTGATTACAAATACGGGATTTACAATTACGTCTGAATTTTGCAGTATGACAAAAAAGACGACCTGTAAATGCAGTATGAATAATTCAAATGTTAATGTTGTTATCAAAGGTATCGTTTTTAAATCCAAACCCTGCTGCGATGAAAACAGAAAAGAGATTTCCAACTCATCCGTTTTTGATAGTCACAAAAAAATCGAAATTAACAGTTTATCTTCTTTTATTAGTTTTACTGAAGATTATTCAATTCAAACAAATAATTCAAATATCCCGGTTTACTCAAAATTAATCTTTTACAATTTACCGCGGGACATACCAATTTTAAATTCTTCGTTCCTGATTTAAATCATCATTTATCTATTCTTTTAATTAATTGCGTTCCGGTATAATTCCGGAATTCCGATTACATATTAAATTTGTCAAAAACATAATAGGACAAAAAAATTTAAAATAAATTTTATGAAATATCTGATAGCAATATTATTATTGCTCACGGTTCATTCGGCGAAAGCACAAACCGGCACTGATACGACGGTCACTCCCGGTTTGAATTATTTAGTTGAATCTGCTATAAATAAAAATTCTAAACTCGAGCCAATTGAAATACAAAGGAAAATCGAGCTTTCGAAAATAGAGCAGATGAATAAACAACCGATGCCCATGCTTGAACTTATGGTCGATTATATTCCCGTTGATTTTTCTGCAAAACCCGAATATGATGCGTTCTATTCTCAGAGATTGATGCTTCCGAAGAAACTGAGCCTGAATGAAAAAGTAAATTTAATCGGGGCGGAGAAACAGGAAATCACAAAGTCACAACTCAGAATTGATTTAGTCAGGCAGGTGAAAACAAATTATTTCAATTTGTATTACTACGATAAATTACTCGCATTCAATCTGGAATATCAGAAAATTATGAAGAATCTGGTTAAATCACTCGAATCAAGTTATGCTTCCGGAATGGGAAACCAGAGCCAGATTTTTAAAATGAATAATGAACTGCAATTGATGGTGTACGAACAAATTGAAATGGAACAAATGAAAAAAGTTGTTATAAATAATCTGCGTGTGCTTTCGAATTTAAATCTGCCTGAAGATTTCAAGCCTAAAGATATAAATGTTATTTTAAATACAAATATTGATTTGGATACGGCAAAGCTGACAAATATAATGCTGTCAAATAATCCTGAATTTAAAATGATTGATAATATGCTTCAGCAGGCAAGAGTCGAAAAAAATATAGCTGAACTTGATAAAGTGCCTGACATTACAATCGGCGGCGGTGTAAGATATATGGCAAAAGATAATATGACTAATCTCGCAATCAGCGTCGGTATTGATTTGCCTTTTATGCCGTGGAATTCAAAAAGAATAAATGCAATGCTTGACGAAAAAAAACTTATGGAACAGCAGGCAAATTCTTTGCAAAGTTCATCTTTAAATTATATGAAAAACGAACTTCAAAGCATGGTGATTATGCTTAATACTTTGATTGAAAAGAAAAAATATCTGAACGAAGTTCTTATTCCTCAAACCGGACAGACTTTTAATTCTTCGCTCGCTTCATATTCAAGCAGTACAAATGAATTTATGAACCTGCTCGATTCATACAGGAAACTTCGCGAAGCGGATGAAATGCTTGTGAAACAGGAAACTGAATATCTGAAACAACTTAGCGAACTTGAGTTTTTACTCGGAACACAAATAACAAAGTAATACGACAACTTGTCCCGATTTGTCGGGATTTATGTTGTGAAAAGTAGTTTACTCCCCCTCTCCTTCCAGGAGAGGGGGCAGGGGTGAGGNNAAAAAATAAAAATATAATTTTTATGAGAAATAAATCAATTTTAATAATCGTGTTGATAATTCTTTTAGCGGGAGGCGTGTTTTCGGTTTATTATTTTTTAATAAAGAAACCCGCAAAAAACGAAATCACGAAAAAGGCGGAATTGTATGTCTGCCCGATGCACCCTCAAATTCAATCAGACCACCCGGGAATCTGCCCTATATGCGGTATGGACCTTGTTCTGAAAAGCTCCGGCGATACAAGCAATATGAAAACAATTTCCGGCAATATTAATGAGTTAACTCTTTCTCCCGCAGAACAGGTGCTCGCAAATGTAAAAACTCAAACGGTAGAATACGAAAGTTTTGAATACACAATGCTTGCAAACGGAGTCGTGAAAGTACGGGATGATGCATCGAGACAAATTTCATCCCCGGTAAAAGGAAAGATTACTAAGTTGTATATAAATTATGAAGGAGAGAAAGTAGGAAAAGGGCAGAAAGCTTTCGAGATTTATTCTCCGGAACTGATTTCCACACAAAGGGAATTTCTGATAGCATACGATAACTATAAAAATGTAGCAAACTCAAATTACAAAAGTGTAACAGAGAGTTCCGAATCTGTTATGAATGCGGCAAGACAAAGATTAAAATTGTGGTTTATAAGCGATAAGGAAATAGATGAACTTGCAGAAACCCATAAAATAAAAAATTCGATTACGTATTATTCCGATTATTCCGGCGTCGTCACAAAAAAATATTTTAATGAAGGAAGCTGGGTGATGGAAGGAAATACAATTCTTGACGTCGTGAATCTATCCTCGGTATGGGTGATGGCAAATGTTTATGAAAATGAACTTAGTAAAATAAAAATCGGTCAGTATGTAGACATTATGTTAGATGAATTCGGAGATAAATCTATAAAAGGAAGAATAGATTATATAAATCCTTTTGTAAATCCTGATACCAGGACGACAGAAGTCAGAATCACTACGCAAAATCCGGGATTAACTATTAAACCCGATATGTATGTGAAAGTTAAAATCGAAACGGGAAAAGAATCGCGTGCAATCGTTGTTCCGAAAACCGCTGTATTAAGAACCGGAAAAATGGATATGGTTTATGTTCGGAAATCCGATAACACATTTGTTCCGCGTGAAGTGGTAATCGGAGGCGAGCAAAACGGAAAGTATGTTATCAAATCAGGACTGGAAGCAGGAGAGGTAGTTGTTGTGAGTGCAGGATTCCTGATTGACAGCGAAAGTCAAATCAGGATGGGTTCGGGCAATAATATGCCGGGAATGGATATGCCTGATAAGAAAAAAGATGATGAAAAAATTAATAAGGACCAGGACATAATGAAGGATATGAAAGACAAGCAAATGAATATGAACGAAGATTCAAAATCGGGAAAGGATGATAAAATTATCCAGACAACAATAAGAATTCCGACTGCACAGTGTGATATATGCAAAGAAAATATTACTTACGCCCTGAAAAGAGTAAAAGGAATACAAACATTAAATGTTGATGTGGATTCAAAAATTGTTAAAGTAAGTTTTGATAATTCTGTAACAACATTAAATAAAATAGAAAGAGCTATAACGTCGGCAGGATATGATGCGAACAATAAAAAAGCCGATCCTGATGCGTATAATAAACTTGAAAATTGCTGCAAACTTCCTAAAGACAGGAAAAAGTAATGATACTCCCCCTCTCCTTTTAGGAGAGGGGGCAGGGGGAGAGGTTTTAATTTCTTTTGTAAGTTTAAGTTTAAAATGTACTAATTTGAAATTCAAGATGTGATATTAAATTTTGAACACTTCGTGTTCATCTCAACATAAATGTTGAGTTACACGAAAATAAATTTTAAAGAATTATGATAGAAAAAATCATAGATTACTCGGTAAAAAAAGATTATACCCCCTCTCCTCTTAGGAGAGGGGGCAGGGGGAGAGGTTTTAATCTCTTTTATAAGTTTAAGTTTAAATGGTACTAATTTGAAATTCAAGATGTGATATTAAATTTTGAACACTTCGTGTTCATCTCAACATAAATGTTGAGTTACGCGAAAATTAATTTTAAAAAATTATGATAGAAAAAATCATAGATTTCTCGGTAAAAAAAGATGACACCCTTTCTCCTCTTAGGAGAGGGAGCAGGGGGAGAGGTTTTAATCTCTTTTATAAGTTTAAGTTTAAAATGTACTAATTTGAAATTCAAGATGTGATATTTAATTTAGAACACTTCGTGTTCATCTCAACATAAATGTTGAGTTACACGAAAATTAATTTTAAAAAATTATGATAGAAAAAATCATAGATTTCTCGGTAAAAAACAGGTTCGTAATTTTATTACTCTATATCGGTATTGCGGGATATGGAATATATTCGATGATGCATACACCGGTCGATGCTATACCCGACCTGTCTGAAAATCAGGTAATTATCTGGACGGAATGGATGGGACGCAGTCCGCAAATCATTGAAGACCAGATTACATATCCGTTGACTACTAATTTACAGGGAATGCCCAAAGTAAAAGCAGTCCGCAGTCAGTCAATGTTTGGTATGAGCTTCATCTATGTTATATTCGATGATGATGCAGATGTATATTGGGCACGTAGCCGCGTACTTGAAAAACTTTCACAGGTTCAGGGAACTCTTCCTGAAGGTGTAAGACCAATATTAGGTCCTGACGGCACAGGAGTAGGTCACGTTTATTGGTATCATCTTCAAAGCAGTAAATATGACCTCGGAGAATTAAGAGCAATTCAGGATTATTATTTAAAACTCGGATTGCAGTCCGTCGAAGGTGTCGCGGAAGTCGCATCGATAGGCGGATTCATAAAACAATACCAGATTGATGTTGACCCTAATAAATTAAATGCATACGGCATCGGCATTTCGGATGTAGTTTCGGCTATTCAGAGAAGTAATAAGGATGTTGGCGGACGAAATATAGAATCATCGGACATAGATTATTTTGTCAGAGGCAAAGGATACATCACGAATGTAAATGATATCGATGAAATTACTTTATCAACCGGTAAAGGTGGAATTCCTGTCAGGATAAAAGATATAGCAACTGTACAGATTGGAGCTGATATACGGCGCGGATTAATGGATATGAACGGCGAAGGTGAAGTTGTCGGCGGAATAATTGTAATGCGTTACGGTGAAAATGCAATGACTGTCATCGACCGCGTTAAGGAAAAAATCAAAGAGCTTGAAAAGGGATTGCCGGAAGGAATCACAGTTCAAACCTCTTATGACAGAAGTGGTTTGATAACGAGTTCTATAGAAACTCTAAAAAGAGCTATCATAGAAGAATGTTTGATTGTGTCTTTAATTGTTCTTGCTTTTCTTTTCCACTTCAGAAGTGCTTTGAGAATATTGATTGAGATACCCACCGCACTTCTCATTTCATTTATATTAATGAGACAGTTCAACATTACATCGAACATAATGAGCCTTGGAGGTCTCATTATTTCAATCGGAATTCTTGTAGACGCTTCGATAGTAATGGTTGAAAATGCTTATCGCAATATTGCGAAAGCTCAGGAATTGGGATTAGAAATCGATTACAAAGAAATTGCTGCTAAATCCGCAAAACAGGTTGGTCGGGCGATTTTCTTTTCAGAAGCAATTATAGTGGTTTCATTTCTTCCTGTATTTTTACTTGAAGGACAGGAAGGAAAATTATTTCATCCGCTCGCTTTTACAAAAACATTTGCAATAGCGGGTTCGGCATTTATTACAATCACACTCGTTCCGATGTTAATGACACTTTTTATGAAAGGGAAAGTTTACGGCGAAAAGAAAAATCCCGTTATGAGGTTTTTTAACAGTATTTATGACCCCGTGCTCAGTCTTGCACTAAAATACAGAAAGACTACACTTGCTATAAACATCATCGCATTGCTTGCAACCATTCCATTGATTATGAATACGGGAAGTGAATTTATGCCGCCGCTCGATGAAGGAAGTTTGCTTTTTATGCCTACAACATTGCCAAACATCTCTATTAACGAAGCTAAACGAATTTTACAGGTTCAGGATGCAATTATAAAAAGTGTTCCTGAAGTTGAACAAGTGCTTGGAAAAGTCGGCAGGGCTGAAACGCCTACTGACCCTGCCCCCGTAAGCATGATTGAAACAATAATTATTTTAAAAGATAAATCCGAATGGCGAAAAGGATTAACCAAAGCAGACATAGTTTCAGAACTTAATTCTAAATTACAGATTCCCGGTGTTAGTAACGGATGGACACAGCCTATTATCAACAGAATTAATATGCTCTCGACAGGCGTGCGAACTGACCTTGGCGTGAAAATATTCGGAGATAATCTCGATACGCTTGAAATACTTGCAATCAAAGCAGAAGGAATATTGAAAAAAATTCCGGGAGCTGCGGATGTGTTCGCAGAAAGAACTCAGGGCGGTTCTTATATTGATATAGATGTTAAACGTGATGCAATTTCAAGATATGGTTTGAATGTTGGTGATGTACAGGATGTTATCGAAACTGCAATCGGTGGAGAAAATATTTCTAAGACGGTAGAGGGCAGAAGAAGATTTCCTATTCGCGTCAGGTATTTGAAAGATTATCGGATGGATATAGATGCTTTGAAAAAAGTTTATGTATCCGTTTCAAATAATACCGGTTCGATGAATACAGGCACTACAGGTATGGGTTCAGGTTCACCTGTGATTTCACTAAATCAGTCAAGCGGCAAAATGCAAATTCCTTTGGGTGAGATTGTTGATATAAAAATCACCAATGGTCCGCCTATGATTGGCTCCGAAAATGCATTGCTCCGCTCGATAGTATTTTTGAATGTAAGAGGAAGAGATATGGGCGGGTTTGTCGGCGATGCTAAAGAAGTTCTCGATAAAGAGTTGGCTCCGTCGCTTCCCAAAGGATATTTTTATTCCTGGAGCGGCCAGTGGGAAAATCAAATCCGGGCAAAGCAAAGGCTCGAAATTATTATGCCGATTGTTTTTCTTGTAATTTTTGTAATGCTTTATTTTGTTTATAAAAATTTTCTCGAAGCATTGCTTGTGATGTTATCTGTTCCGTTTGCTTTGATTGGCGGAGTATATTATATGTATATTCTGCATTTGAATTTCTCAGTTGCAATCTGGGTGGGGTTCATTGCATTGTACGGTGTTGCAGTTGAGACGGGAGTTATAATGGTCATATATTTACACGAAGCACTCGACAGAAAACTTCACGAGAAAAATGGAATATTATCTAAACAGGATTTAATTGATGCAACCGAAGAAGGTGCGATACTTCGACTTCGTCCTAAGTTAATGACGGTAGCAGTTGCTATGCTTGGACTTATTCCTGTTATGTGGGCAACCGGTACAGGCGCCGACCTGGCGAAACCGCTTGCAGTTCCGTTGATTGGCGGCATTCTGACTTCCGCTGTTCACGTATTGTTCGTTACACCTGTAATATTTGTAATTATAAAAGAACAATACAGAAAAAGAGGAAAACTTAAAAAATCCGAAATGGCGAAGTTTATGATACACTAACTAAATAGTGAAATAGCGAAATGGTGAAATAGTGAAAAACAAAAAAGGAAAAAAGTGAAATGGTGGAAAAACGAAAAAGTGAAATAGTGAAAAAAAATTGTCATTCCCGCGAATGCGGGAATCCATAAGAATCATGAAATTATTTCTCTCATTCCCAATCCCCGATTGGGAATGCAATTTTACCGCCCTTGTTGGTGTTAGTCCGATTTTGGACATCACTAAAAATTTTTCTAATTCTTTTATTGAAAATTAAAATCAATTAACTTAAATTTAATCAAAAAAATTGGAAAGTATTATTGAAGTAATACCTTTAGACGATTATAAAGTAAAAGTTAAATTTGCAAAGAACTTTTCCGCAGAAGTTGATATAAAACCTTTTATAAGAGGAGGAATATCGGACGCCCTGAAAGATAAATCATTTTTTCGAAGTGTAAAGGTTGATGATTTTAATGGTATAAGCTGGGATAATGGCTTTGATTTTTGTCCTAATTTTTT
>PNBM01000226.1 GCA_003135995.1 Ignavibacteriota bacterium
AGCCTTTGAAATTCCCGAAAAACCGATTAATAAAATTATTAATAGTTTTAATGTATTTTTATAATTCATTTTAACACTGTTTTATAAGTTTCTAATTTAATTTTGAATTCTTATTTTAAATAATCAATGTAATATCGCGTATTGTAAAAAATAATTAAGTGGCTTGAAAAAAACCTTATTTTTTTTCTTATTATTAGCCAGGATTTCATTTGCCCAGTTTGAATTTACCGATATTGGAGCAAAAGCAATAGGATTAAATGGAGCTTTTACATCGATGGCAAATAATTCACTTGCAATATTTTACAATCCTTCAGGTCTGGGGCAAATGAAATTTGGAGAGTTTTCGGCTTTTTACAGTCCGGCACCCTTTGGGCTGCCTGAACTCTCAGTACAGGCTTTGACTTATGCGCAACCTACGAAGTTCGGGGTTTTGGGCGCGGGTATAAAAAATTACGGATTCGATTTATACAGGGAATTTAATTTTATTCTGTCTTATGCGAATGTATATAAAAAGAAAATTTATCTTGGGCTGAACGTAAATTATTTCAACTTAAGCATTAAAAATTATAACTCCGCTTCTTCATTTGGCTTAGATGCAGGCGCTATGATATATATGAATAAATATTTGAGGTGGGGATTCATGGGAAAGAATGTTACAGGTGCAACGATTGGGGTATCAAAAGAAAAACTCGCACAGATTTACAGGACAGGTTTGAATTATCAGCCTGCTGATAATATAAATCTGATGTTTGAAATAGAGAAAGATGTAAAATTTCCGGTATCTATTAGAGGAGGATTTGAATATTCTATACTGGATTATGTTGATTTGCGAGCCGGTGTCGGAAGTGAACCAACTTCTTTTACGGGCGGTTTTGGTTTTTACTTTAATGTTTTTCAACTTGATTATGCTATAAATAAATCCCCTGATCTGGGAATTACCCATAACGGAACATTAACACTGAATTTCGGCGGGATGAAAGGAAGAAAGTTAATAAGGCAGCAACTGAAAAATGCTTTTGAATGAGTAACAGGATAATAAATAAATACAAAAATGAAATATTTAGTTTTAGGAGAGCCTTGCGTCGATTTGATACATCCTGATAAAGGTGAAGTAATTCATAGTTACGGGGGAATATTATATTCTGCAATATCCCTCGCAGTACTGGCAGGAAAAGAAGACATAGTTTTTCCATTAATGAATTTAGGGGAGGATGAGTTTGATAACATTACCGGCATATTCAAAAATTATCCTAACATCGATATTAGCGGAATAAATAGAGTAAATCATCCTACGAGAAAAGTAAATCTTTATTATAATATATATAATTCCGGAAAATCCGCGAGACTGGAACATTCAACAGAACCTACNNAGAACCTACTTACACTCTTGATTATGAATTTATTGATAAATTTATTACCGGAACGGATGCGATAATAGTAAATATGATTTCCGGTGTGGATATAACACTCGACACTTTTAAAAAAATCAGAAATAAATTTAAAGGCTTAATTCACATCGATATTCATAATCTCGTAATGAAAACAAATGAGGACGGTTCGAGGGAACATACGAATCTTCAGGACTGGAGAGAGTGGTGCTCTGTTCCGACTACAATGCAAATGAACGAATTTGAAGTTACTTCTTTATCCAGAACTTTAAAAAACGAATATGAAATTATAGAGGAGATATTAATTAATTCGAAAAATGATGTCGAGGGGGTTATTATCACGAGAGGAAAAATCGGTGTGAGCGGCTTTCAGAAGAAAGAAAAAATATTCGGAAATGAAAAATTTTTTGATCTCGAAAGAGAAGATGTCGGTGCCGTCGAAAATCCGGATTTTATAGACAGTACGGGATGCGGTGATGTGTTCGCGGCTTCATTTACACTGGATTATTCAAAAAATAAAAATTTCAGAAAAAGTCTTCATTATGCAACACGGATAGCATCGTTTAATACCTCCCTCGAAGGAATAAAGGATTTATATAAATTAAAATAAGTTTTAGAGAAAATAAAAATATGAAAGTAAGATGAAAAGAATATTGATAACCGGTGCGAATGGTCTGCTGGGACAGGCGATTACATCATTGTTCAAACGTGAATCTGATTTCGATTTATTACAAAGTTCTGTAGAAGACGCTCCATTTCTCGATATAGGTCTGGATTATATAAAAATGGATATAACGAATAAAGAGGAAGTAAAAAAAACAGTAAATAAATATTCACCTGATGTAATTTTAAATTGTGCTGCTTTTACAGATGTTGATAAATGTGAAACAGAACGGGAACAGTGCTGGAGGCTGAACGTAGATGCAATAAAAAATCTTATTATATCTGCGCGACCTAATAACCTGAAAATTATACATTATTCAACTGATTATATATTCGACGGAAAAAACGGTCCATATAAAGAAGATTCTATTCCCCATCCGATTTCGTTTTACGGCAGGTCAAAACTTGCAAGCGAAAATGCTTTGATAATCAGCGGCGTTGACTCAATTATAATCAGAACTATGGTGCTTTTTGGAGTGGGCATCAAAGTTAAATCCAATTTTGCATTATGGATGGTAAATAATTTAAGAAATAATACTCCGATTAATATTGTGGATGATATGATTGGCAACAGTACTATGGTTGACGACCTTGCTTATGGAACACTGAAAGCACTGGAAAGAGATGCCAGGGGAATTTATAATATTACAGGTGCCGATATAATATCGCGCTTTGATTTTGCTATGATTTTGTGCGATGTATTTAATTTCAACAAAACCTTAGTAAGGAAAATTAAGACTAAAGATCTTAATCAACCTGCTTTGCGCCCATTAAATTCAGGATTGATAACTTATAAAGCTGAAACTGAACTGGGATTCAAGCCGATGGATACTCTCGAAGGTCTGCGTCTTTTTAAATATCAACTGGGCTTTTAAAGAGCAATGTTAAATGTTAAATTAAGAGCTTAAGAGCAATAAAAACTTTACAAACTTTATAACTTTACAAACTTTATAACTTTACAAACTAAGTATGTTAGATATTAAATTGATACGCGAGAATCCCGATTACGTAAGGGATAAACTGAAATTAAGGAATGAGGACGACAAAGTAATTTTAAAAGTTCTTGAAATTGATAAGAAACGTCTTGAAGTCATAAAAAAAGCCGAAACATTGAAGGAGATTCGGAACAAGGTTTCCGATGAAATCGGTGCTATGAAAAAGAAAAAGGAAAATGCCGCTGAAAAAATTTCAGAGATGAAAAAAGTTTCGGATGATATAAAAACGCTTGATGAAGAGTTAAAAAAAATCGATGATGAAATAAAAAATGAATTATATTACATTCCTGCACTGCCGGCTGATAACGTACCGTTCGGAAAAACGGCTGATGATAATGTGCAGGTGAAAATCTCGGGCGAGAAAAAAATATTTGATTTTAAAGTAAAAGACCACATCGAACTTTCGAAAAAATTCGACATACTCGATTTTGAGCGCGGTGCAAAAATTACAGGCAGCGGATTTCCTTTATATAAAGGCAAAGGAGCCACAATTGAAAGAGCTTTGATAAATTATATGCTTGACACACATATTCAAAACGGGTACTGTGAGGTACTGACGCCTGTTCTGGTAAACCGTGCATCGATGGAAGCGGCAGAGAAAGTGCCTAAATTTGAAGAAGATATGTATCATGTTGACCTTGATGATTTATTTGCAATACCTACAGCAGAGGTACCGATAATAAATATTCATCGTGATGAAATATTAAAGCAGGAAGATTTACCCATTAAATATTGCGGTTTTACAAATTGCTTCAGGCGCGAAGCCGGAAGTTATGGTAAAGATACAAAAGGCTTTTTACGCGTTCATCAGTTTAATAAAGTAGAATTAATTAATATCTGTTTGCCCGAAAATTCCTATTATGAAATGGAAAAAATGCTTGCAGATGCCTGCAGGATTCTTGAAGGACTAAAAGTTCATTACAGGGTAATCGAACTCTGCACGGGCGATATAGGATTTTCTGCGAGTAAATGTTATGATATAGAGGTATGGTCGTATGCGGAAAACAAATGGCTGGAAGCTTCATCGGTAAGTAACTGTACTGATTTCCAGTCGAGAAGAGCAATGATAAGATTTAAGCGTATACTCGAAGGCGGTAAAACAAAAACCGAACTCGTACATTTATTAAACGGCTCGGGACTTGCGACCTCGCGACTAATGGTCGCTTTGCTGGAAGCCAATCAGACAAAAGAGGGAAATATAATTGTACCTGCAGCATTGAGAAAATATACGGGTTTTGAGATTATATAACTTTTGCTTTCCCAATCGGGGATTGGGAAAGAGGGTAGGTTTGATATGATATAATTTTTCTTTTCAATCCTGAAACAAACCTGATATTCATCAGGTTAAGGTTCAGGAGGGATTGGGAGAGGGGGAAAAAAAATATTACTCGAATTTCTTTTTTGCAAGTACGACAGCACCGATGATTGCGGCAAGTAATATCAACCCGGCTATGATTACGGGAAACGAATATGTTGTAAATAACTCTTTACCTAAATATTCTGCAACACCAATTTGTTCTGCTTTTAAACTCATTTCATTATATCTCTTATCAAACCCGAAATAGAACGTTAATCCGAGGAGAGACATCAGGGTAATGCATAAAAGTAAAGCCGTTATTTTTTTATACCCGAAATTATCACTAAGTTTCTTTTCTTCCTTCAGATTCAGAAGCATTATTACGAAAAGGAACAAAACCATTATGGCACCCATATAAACCAATACCTGTATAATGGCAATAAACTGTGCTTTCAACAAAAGGTAAATCCCGGATACACAGAAAAAATTAATTATTAAATATATGACACTCATTACAGGATTTTTTCTTGTAATCATCATAATTCCTGTAAAAACTGCTCCTGATGCAAGAACTATAAAAAGATAAGATTCGAAATTCATAAAAATAATTATAAAAAAGCGATAGTGAAAAACTTTATAATATAAAATTAATATATAATATTTGTAACTCTAAAATTAAGTTTAAAAATCCGGTTAATCCTATTAACTTTTAAATATAAATATTGTTTTTTATATGGATTAGTTCTCTTTTTGTCTTTATAGTTATAACATATAATTTTATTTTTGATTGTGACATACTCTTTAAATAAAATATTTTTATTATTATTTCTGTTAGCCTGTTCCGATTTACCGGCACAGATTAATCTGAACGAAAATAAAACCGTAAAAGATGAGGCGCTTTCTAATTTTATCGAAGGTAAATCCGCGGAATTAAAAGGTGATTACACCACGTCAATTCAATTTTACAATTATGCACTTAAATACGATAAGTCCCCGGGAATTTATTCTGCGATTTCAAATGCATATTATAACCTCGGTAAATACCAGGATGCGTTATTACAAATTAATAATGCCCTGATACTGGATTCAAATGAAACCGATTATCTCGACCAGAAAGCGAAAATATATTTTACTTTGAACAAACTCGATAAAGCCTCGGAAATATATGAAAAAATTCTGGACGTCGATTCAAATTATATATTTGCTCTTTTTGCACTTGCCAGGATTTACCAGGAATTGAAACAGCCGTCTAAAGCAATTGTGATTTATGAAAAAATTACAGATAAGGTAGGGTTTGATTTTGAAATACTGAAAAGAATGTACGATATATATTACAATTTCAAAGACTATGATAATTGCATCAAGGTGCTTGAATATGCTTTACAGTTAGACCCTTACAACACATTATACCTCGAACAGTTAGCGGCACTTTATGCCAAACAGAATCGTAATGAAGACGCCAAGAAAATATTTGAGAAATTATATGCGGTAAACCCGGGAAACAAAAATATACAAACCGAACTTGCTAAAATATATTTTAAAAACAACGAAGCAAAAAAAGGGTTTGAAGAATTCGAAAAAATTTCAGGCAAGGGAAATTTATCTTATGAAGATAAACTTCAGATAGGAGAACTTTATTTTGCACTGATATCACAGGATAATTCAGCGACAGCTATCGCTAAAAATATATTTATTTACCTAAATAATTTATATCCGGAAAAATGGCAGCCTTATATGTACCTCGGGCAACTGGATTTAAACAATAAAGATAATGCCGCCGCAGAAATAAATTTTAATAAGGCAAGGGAATTTGCGGATACAACGATAGAGGCTTATGTACAAATCGGTTTATCTTATTTCAGTTTGGGAAAAAACGATGTTGCTAAATCTATTTTTGAAAAAGGTCTTGAAAAATATAATGATGATTTTAGGTTGTTTTATTTTTACGGAATCACTTTACAAAGAGCGGGTTCTGAGGATAAGTCTATAGAGTTTTTCGAAAAAGCACTGAAATTGTCTCCTAACGATATTTCTGTTTTGTCGACTCTTGCTATGGCATACCATTCACAGCATAAATACAGAGAGTCTGATGAAACTTATGAAAAAGCATTAATGATAGACCCGAATAATATTTTGATATTAAATAACTACGCTTATGACCTGAGTGTGAGAGACGAAGATTTAAAGAAAGCTAAAAAAATGTCTGAGATTACCGTCGAAAAAGAACCTATGAATCCTTCCTATCTTGATACATACGGATGGATATTTTATATGCTTGGAAATTATGATTCAGCAAAAGTATATATCGAGAAAGCTGTATCTATAAACGGTTCAAGTGCTGTACTACTCGAACATCTCGGTGATGTGTACTTTGCATTGAAGGATGATTTGAATGCAAAGAAATACTGGATGAAGTCTCTTGAACTGAATCCCAATAACGATACTATCAAAGAAAAATTAAGGAAGATAGAATAATAAATATTTTTAATTAATTTAAGGAAAAATAAATATGGCGGAAATGCAAAATCATTCTAAAGTACTAATTATAGGTTCAGGTCCGGCAGGATTTACAGCGGCTTTATATACTGCACGTGCAAATTTAAATCCGGTTTTATTTGAAGGGACGCAGCCCGGAGGGCAACTCATGATAACTACAGACATAGAAAATTACCCCGGATTTGAGCATGGAATCGCGGGTCCGACTTTAATGGATATTATGCGGAAACAGGTTCAAAGATTCGGAACAACTACATATTATAAAACCATTGAGAAAATAGATTTTTCAAAAAAACCTTTCGAACTATATTCGGATGATGGTACAAAATATACATCTGATACGGTTATAGTTGCTACGGGTGCCTCGGCAAGATATCTCGGGCTTGCCTCGGAAAAAGAATATATGGGAGCGGGAGTTTCAGCCTGTGCGACATGCGATGGATTCTTTTTCAGGAATCAGAAAGTTGTTGTGGTCGGCGGCGGTGATACTGCGATGGAAGAAGCAAATTACCTTGCTCATATATGTTCTGAAGTGTTACTTATTCACAGAAGAGAAGTATTCAGAGCTTCTAGTATAATGCTCGACCGTGTAAAGAAACATGATAAAATAAAAATGATGTTGAACACTGTTGTGGATGAAGTTATCGGAAAAAATGAAGCAGGGAGAAAAACAGTGACCGGTGTTAGATTNNTTAGATTAAAAAATGTAAAAACAGGCGAATTAATTGAACATTCCTGCGAGGGATTATTCATTGCGATCGGACATGAACCAAACACAAAAATTTTCAAAGGAATTCTCGATATGGATGAAACGGGATATCTGATTACCGAAAAGTCATCCATGAAAACAAATATTCCCGGTGTCTTCGCGTGCGGTGATGCACAGGACAAATATTACAGGCAGGCAGTTACGGCTGCCGGAACCGGATGCATGGCAGCAAAAGATGCGGAGATGTTCCTCGAAATGATGTAAAAAAATAATTTAATAATTTAATAAATCGCATCGTTCCAAAAGACTTTTTTGGAACGATGTTTTTTTATAACTTGTTTAAGATATTGTGTTTACTGCATTAATGAATAGATTTTATAAAATAAAATTTAAACAATATGTTTTATCATCACCTCGGTGAAATACCTCAAAAGCGTCACACGCAGTTCCGTGACGCAGGTGGAAAATTATATAAAGAAGAATTAATTTCCACACTCGGTTTTGACAGTATACTTTCGAATGTTTATCACATTAATCCGCCATCTCAGATTGACAGTGAAGATTTAAAAGTTGAAACAATAATAACAGATGTGTGGGATGAAGCTCCGCTGAGACCATATCATTTTAAAACTAAAGCAAGCGGTTTACATTCGGATTTTATTTTCGGCAGAAAAGTGATATTGTATAACGATGACGTGAAACTGAGCATCTGCAGACCGAAAGAACAAATGAAAAATTTTTACAAAAATGCTTCCTGTGATGAGGTTATATTTGTTCATGAGGGTGAAGGCGAGCTTCAGACAAATTTGGGCTATATGAATTTTCACGAAGGTGATTATATTATTTTGCCTCGAAATACAATGTTCCGACTGATTCATAAAACCGAGCCAAGATTTTTGATTTTTGAATCAAGAGGTCCTGTGAGGACTCCGCGTAGATACAGAAATGAATTCGGCCAACTGCTCGAACATTCACCTTATTGCGAAAGGGATATCAGAATTCCTCTTGAACTGAAAACATTTAATGAGCAGGGAGATTTTATTATCAATATTAAAAAGTCCGATAAAGTATATTCTGTCCATTACAGTTTCCATCCTTTTGATGTTGTTGGCTGGGACGGTTTTTATTTTCCGTGGATATTTAATATTAAAGATTTCATGCCTATTACAGGGAAGATTCATCAGCCGCCTCCCGTGCATCAGACTTTTGAAGGAGACGGATTTGTAATTTGTTCATTCGTTTCGAGAATGCTCGATTATCATCCTTTATCTATTCCTGTTCCTTATCATCACAGTAACGTGGATTGTGATGAAATGCTTTATTATGTTGACGGGAATTTCTTCAGCAGAAAAGGAATTGAAGTCGGCTCTATCAGTCTTCACCCCTCGGGAATCCCGCACGGACCGCATCCGGGAATGGTTGAAGCTGCAATCGGGAAAAAGGAAACAATTGAAACGGCAGTTATGATGGATACATTCAAGCCTGTTAAATTAACCAACTGGGCAAAAGAAATGAACGATGAAAAATATTATTTAAGCTGGAGAGAATAAAATTTGTCACATTAAAAGATAAATGCAATTATTATGAATCTTAATGTGTTCTCAATGCAGGCTTTTAGGAGAAGAATTTATGTTTCGCCAGTACTGCTGTTATATTTATTCCTCTGGCGGAACATATTTTTTAAAACATCAGAATATTATTACAGGCTTTCTCAAATTCAGATTTAGACATTAAACTATCACAACCGGTTTCAAATATTTCATTCCTGTTAATATTATTATCCGAAGTATAGACACCTATAATTTTCTTGTTTCGGATAATTTCATCATTACGAAAAAGTTTTACGACTTCCAGGCTATCGATTGCATCAAAATCTATAATTGCGAGGTCTACATTTATGTCGAACTTTCGAATCAAATCTACCTGGTGATTTAATTTGGAAAGTGTTAAAGCGGATATTTCCACGAAACTTATGAATTTTTCATCTTTAGATATTAATAATATTTTACGGGTCATTTATAATTTTTATAAAAATAATTAACCGTAATACTGAATGTATGAATTCAGCATTTCAATCTTTTCTTCTTTTAATTGCATATCGTACAGCAACAAATCTTCGATGGAAATTACCCCTATAAGCCTTGTTTCTTCGATTACGGGGATGTGTCTTATTTTTTCTTGTTTTAGAATCTGCATGCAATATTCAGGTGTATCCTGAGATTCGATTACAATTACTTCTTTCGTCATAACTTCTTCCACTAAAGTGGTTTTCAAATCAAGTTCCTTTGCAATGCATCGTCTCATTAAATCCCTCTCGGAAAAAATTCCCTTTAATTTGCCTTCTTTATCAAGAATGGGTACGGCACCAACATTATGCAAATCCATAAACTTCGATACATCGAAGACGGTCATACCTTTTCTTGCGAATAATAACCTTCTGTCACCTAAAAGGTTTTTTAAAGTTTTCACTTTTATTATAACTCCTTTTGTATTAAGATAAAAAAATCCTTTTAATTATTCAAGTTTTGATTAATAATTATAACAATAATAATATAATAATGTTTTATTACCTGATTGTAAACAAATCGTATCTAATTAATGAATTACTTTTAATAGCTAATAATTCTATATTTATAAAATTTTTTTTATGATTCATATAAACGAAATTAAATTTGACTGCAGGCATTTCAGGGGTGATATTCCCTGTAAACCGAACAAAGAATACAATGTAATCTGCCCGAAATGCAATTATTATGATAAATTTGATTCAAAAATTTTAATAATAAAATTAGCTGCAGCGGGAGATGTAATAAGAACCACACCTTTGCTGTATCCTTTGAAAAAGGAATACCCCCGCTCGAAGATTTATTGGCTGACATATTCTACAGATCTATTGCCTGTCAGTTCTGAAGTTTCCGTAGATGAGGTTCTGGAATTCAATTTGCAAAATGTAATTTATTTAAAAGAAATTGAATTTGATGTTATTGTAAATCTGGACAAGGACAGGGAAGCAGTTGCCTTGATGAATTCTCTTAAATCGAAAAAGAAGTTCGGTTTTATTTTAAATGAAGGAGTTTGTTATCCTGCTAACATACTGGCTGAACATAAATATTTAACCGGAACATTTGATAATATCTCAATAGCTAATAAAAAAAATTATATCTCGGAAATCTTCGAATTGTGCGGTTACGAGTTCAATGGCGAGAAATATATAATGGAATTGGATGAAAATCACGATGTAAATGCGGAAATAAATTCTATAAAAAAGGTGATTGGCTTAAATACGGGATGCGGCAGCCGCTGGACATCGCGACTCTGGAAAGATGATTACTGGATTGAATTAATAAAAAGGCTGGTTGATTCGGGATTCGAAGTAATACTGCTCGGCGGTCAGCAGGAGGATAAGAAAAATAAATTTTTCGCTGATAATTCCAAAGCAAAATATTTCGGCTTCTTTCCTATTAAATCATTTTTGAACCTTGTAAACAAGTGTGATTTGATAATAACGCAGGTAACAATGACCATGCACATTGCAATAGGATTGAATAAAAAACTTGTTTTGATGAATAATATTTTTAACCCTCTGGAATTCGAGCTTTACGGAAACGGCGAAATCGTACAACCGAGGAAAGAATGCAAGTGTTACTTCAGACCGAAATGTATTAATGGGGAATATCAATGTATGGATTTTTTGTATCCCGAAGATATATATAAAGCTGCTATAAAATTAATTGGCAAAGAAGGATGAAAATTGTTATAATCGGTACGGCATATCCGATGAGAGGTGGAATTGCCCAGTATAATTCTATCCTGTATAAATTTCTTTCTGTAAATCACGATGTCAAAATATTTTCATTCAAAAGGCAATATCCTGAATTTTTGTTTCCGGGAAAAACTCAGTTTGAAACGGGCGAACCGGCTTACAAAATTCCGGAAGGGAAAAATATAGTTGCAATCGATTCGATAAATCCTTTCAACTGGATTTTTTCAGCATTTAGAATCAGAAAAGAAAAACCGGATTTACTGATTTACAAATACTGGATACCTTTTTTTGCTCCGTGTTTTTTTACGATATCGTTTTTAGTGAAATTATTCGCGAAGACTAAAGTTCTTTTTATCTGCGATAACGTGATTCCGCACGAAAAAAGATTCGGCGACAGGTTTTTTACAAAAATGGTTTTTTCAACTGTTACTTTTTTCCTTGTTCAATCGAAAACAGTTGAAAGTGATTTAAAAATATATAATAAGAAAAATAAACCTTACATTTTATCTCCGCATCCTTTGTATAATATTTTCGGAGAAAAGGTAGATAAAGATGCAGCACGTGAATTTATTAATAAGAATTATGATATTAATCTTGCTAACGAGAAGGTAATTTTATTTTTCGGGTTTATAAGGAAATACAAGGGATTGATGTATTTGCTCGACGCTTTGCCCGAGATTCTTAAAAATAAAAAGATAAAATTAATTATTGCCGGGGAGTTTTATGATGATGATAAGCCATATAGAGAAAAGATAAAATCATCGGGACTTGAAAATGATGTTTACCTGCTTTCCGATTTTATGCCCGATGATAAAGTAAAATAGNNCGACTCAAAGCGGAATTATACAGATTGCATATTTTTATGATAAACCGGTTATTGCAACGGACGTCGGAGGTTTATCAGAAGTAATTGTAAATGATAAGACAGGAATATTAATTAAACCAAGGAATTCAGAATCAATTACTGATGCAGTTTTGAGATTTTATAATGATAACCTTGAAGAGAAATTTTCAGGTAACATTAAGGTTGAAAAATTAAAATATAGCTGGGAAACGTTTGTGGAAAATATAGAAAAGCTGGTGAGTAATACATGAACCTGCTGCATTCCCAATCGGGGATTGGGAATGAGGTTATATATGTGTGTTTAAAATCAAATTATAATTAGCTAAATGAAATACGACCCAATAAAAAAAATATTCGGAAACCTTGTTGCAAGGAATACATTGCTGAGAAAAATATTTTATATGATTCTTGACATATTGTTTCTAAGAGCATGGCATGTAAGAAAGGAAGTGCGAAATTTATTCAAACGGAATGATAACTTAAAGATTTTCGATGCTGGAATGGGATACGGACAGTATTCATATTTCATGTCAAAGTATTATCCGAAATCGGATATTTTTGCTGTTGATGTAAAAGACGAACAGGTAGAAGATTGTAAATATTTTTTTTCGAAATGTAAAATAGACAGAGCAACATTCGAGATTGCAGATTTGACAAAAATAGACTACGAAGACAGGTTTGATTTTATATTATCAGTCGATGTAATGGAACATATTGTAGAAGACGAAATTGTATTTAAGAATTTTTCTAATGCACTGAAAAAAGGCGGAAAACTTCTCGTCAATACGCCTTCAGACTTAGGCGGGAGCGATGCTCACGAAGATGATGATGAAAGTTTTATTGAAGAACACGCAAGAGTAGGATATTCTAAAAAAGATATTACTGAAAAACTGGAAAGAGCAGGATTAAAGGTCACAGACTTCAAATACTCTTACGGAAAATATGGCACCATATCCTGGAGATTAGGAATAAAATATCCGATTTTAATGGTAGGGAAATTAAAACTTTTAATCTTAATTCTTCCATTCTATTATTTCTTTACGTTATGGCTGACACTGATATTAATGTGGCTCGATGTAAGTACCGAAAACAAAGAAGGAACCGGAGTGATTGTAATTGCTGAAAAAATTTAATTAATTAACTAATATTGTCTACTTTTAAAGAAATACCGGGCAAAGAAAAAAAAATAGTATTTTTAATATTAACATTTGCGTTAATTTTAAAAATAATTTTTGTATTTGCTTTATCNNGCAGATATTCGTTCCGACAGCATGGTTTATGATTCGATTGCAAAAAACATTATTAAACTCGGCGAGTACTCATTCGAAGGAAAACCCACAGCCACGCTTTCCTGCGGGTATCCATTGTTCGTCGCGGCTATTTATAAAATATTTGGTCAAGCGACTTATGGGTTCGTTTAATTCAATCGATACTGGAAGTCTTTACAGGTTTTTTATTTTTCTTAATATCGCTTGAATTTTTTAAAGTGAAATGGTCTATAGTTTCGCTTGCGATATTTACGTTCCTTCCTTCAAATCTTATTTTTTCACAGACGATACTAACTGAACCGTTATTTGGATTACTCGCCTGTATTCTTTTGTATTATTGCTTGAGAGAAAATATTGATTCAAAAATATTTTTCATCGGTCTGGTCTGGGGGTATGCAGTTCTTGTAAGGTCTTCGTTTTCAATATCTCTGGCTTTGCTACCGCTATTTCTTTTTATTAATAGAAGAAAATTATTTGAGGGCTTTAAACAAAAGAGAATTAAAAGAGTTATTCAATATACATTTTTGTTTGTTCTGGGTGCCGTCATAGTAATACTTCCCTGGCTCGTCAGGAATAAGATAACTATGAATACTTTTACGATTGCAACGCAGGGCGGATTTACGTTCTGGTCAGGAAGCAATCCGGATGCAACAGGAACGTGGTATTATAAAATTGAAGATTCGAATCCTCTGTTTAAAATCGAAGATGAAGCAACAAGGGACCGGGAATTTTACATATTAGGACTGGATTATGCAATTCACAATCCGCATAAATTTTTAGTCACCGGAATAAAAAAATTAGGTTATCTCTTTTCAAGCGAGAGATTGATTTTACTTTATTTTACAAAAGCCGATTCTACAGGTAAAACATCGACGGAAGTTTACAAGTCTATTAATCCATTCTGGATTGCGTTGTTCAATATCCCGTATATGATTATAATGTTGTTTGGAATATGGGGTTTGCTCGCTTTAAAGAAAAAAAGATTTTTTATTTACGGGTTTATATTTACCTGGATGCTGACATTTTTTATATTTGTAGCTTTAGCACGTTATCATTATGTCTTAATCCCCTTCTTCGTTATAGGAACGATTAAACTTATAAGTGAATACAGAACTATATTCAGGGAATTAAATATTCCAAAGAAAATTATAGGGGTATGTTTTAGTTTGTTCTTAATCGTTGTTTGGACCGGTGAATTTTATTTATTATATAAATAATAATTTTGACTTCAGAGAATAATAATATTGATACTTCAAAAATTATAGCAGAACAAAAGATTCGTTGGCGAAAAAAAAACTATTATTATCATCAATCTCTCACCGATTTATTTAAATTCATAATTCCTGCAAATTCCCGAATCATCGAAATCGGTTGTGGTGAAGGCGATACAATTTCGCAATTAAATTCATCCGAATGTTTTGGAATTGAAATCAACCGTCATCTTATCGATTCCGGGCAAAAGAAATATCCCGGAACTAATTTTATTAACAGCGATATAGAATCCGGAAATCCATTGGACACGCTTGTTTCCGGAAATAAGAAATTTGATTACATAATTATATCCGATTTAATCGGAACATTGACTGACATTCAGAATGTTTTTGAAAAAATGCAACTGATTTCTCATTCGAAAACAAAAATCATAGTTACATATCACAATTACTTCTGGAATCCCATTTTGAGATTTGGAGAAATTATGCATTTGAAAATGAAGGAAGGTGTGATGAACTGGTTATATATAGATGAAATAAAAAATTTACTTTCTCTTTCTTCATTTAATGTAATCAAATCAGGTTCACTGCTGCTTATTCCGAAGTATATTCCTTTTCTATCCTCATTCTTTAATGCATTCGTAGCGAAGCTGCCTGTGTTCAGGAGATTATGCATAGCAGGTTATGTGGTTGCAAATTATGAACCGATTGAACAAAAAGCCGTTAAAGATTTTTCCACAACAGTTTTAATACCATGCCGTAACGAAGAAGGCAACATTGAAAAAATATTATCAAGGATTCCGGAAATAGGTAGCTACACAGAAATAATTTTTGTTGAAGGAAATTCCACAGATAACACCTACAAAAAAATTGAAGAGGCAATAATAAAAAATCCCGAAAAAGATATAAAACTATTTAAGCAGGAAGGCAAAGGTAAGGGCGATGCTGTCCGGAAAGGATTCGAAAATGCTAACGGCGATATTTTGATAATACTCGATGCGGATATGACCGTTGCTCCCGAAGACCTTACTAAATTTTATAATGCGTTAAAATACAGAAATGGTGAGTTTATAAACGGAACAAGACTCGTTTACCAGATGAAAGAAAAAGCTATGCGCCGGCTCAATAAATTCGGAAATATTTTTTTCAGTAAAATGTTCAGCTGGCTTCTTGGTCAGCGAATAACCGATACACTCTGTGGTACGAAAGCACTTTTTAAATCTGATTATGAAAAAATAATCGCTAACAGAAAATATTTCGGAGATTTCGACCCTTTCGGTGATTTTGATTTACTTTTCGGTGCCGCTAAATTAAATTTAAATATTACTGAAATTCCAATTCGTTACGGTGAAAGGGTTTACGGAGAAACCAACATAAACAGATTCCGAGATGGAATAAGACTTTTAAAAATGTGCTTTGTAGCGATGAGAAAAATAAAATTTGTAAAGTAAACAATTTCTACAATGTAAATTGAACTACAACTACAAAAATATATTATTAAAAACAATATTAACTCTTCTTTTCCTTGTTTCGCTTTTGAACATAGTGAACAACGTAGTCTTATTTTCAAATCAAAGTCTGCAGATGGATTTCACTGCATATTATGCCGCAGGCAATGTTTTAAATCATAATCTATCTCCATACGTAAATCATATTTCTACAGATTGGAATTTATGGGATGGGCTTGGAACATTTAAACACAGCAGATTTCTTTATCCTCCGCTCGTTGCGAATTTATTTCAGCCTCTCGCTCATTTAAAATATATAGATGCGAAATTTGTCTGGAATTTTTTTAATTTAATGTGTTTTATACTATGCTATATTTTATTATTAAAAATTTTCAATTATCACAAAGATATAAACAAAATATTAATTTCCGGAATATTATGTTTTAATTTTTTTCCTTTCACAGCCCTTCTCGAGAGAGGACAGATTGATTGTGTTACACTTTTGTTCTTACTTCTCGGGTTATTTATTTATTCAAAAGGAAAAAATGAATTTTGGACAGGATTTTTATGGGGAATAGCATCATTATTTAAACTATACACACTATTAATTATACCTTTTCTAATTCTTAGAAAACAATTTAAAATACTATATGGATATTTAAGCGGAATAATATTAATTGTAATTTTAACTTTGTTATTAAACGGATTCGACAATACTTATAATTATGTTTTCAAAGAAGCACCGAGAATAGCTAAATACGGCAGCAGCGGAACAAAAGAAATGCAAATACCTGTATGGGTGTTACAGGCATATTTTCCGATGAGCCCGACATCGGTTTCCATTATTCAGAATAGAATGTATGTCACTGAATCGATAAGTTTTAATTCTAAAGCATCATTTATTCGTTTTTTTGAAGTTGGTCTGGAAAAACTTCCCGTGAAAATTTCCAATTCGGTTTTTTCTATTTTTGTATTTTTAATCTTCTTTATTTTAATTGCTTTTTTTTACAAAAAGTATATCAAAGAACTTAATAATAAAAACGATTTTATTTTCTGGCAAATAATTTTAATTATTATTTTGCTTGCAAGTCCTTATACATGGTTGATGAATCTAATCTGGCTGCTTCCGGTTGTGTTTATTATTATGGAAATATTACCCGAACTAAGACGCGATAAAAAATATTTATTTATTGCGATATTTATTTTCGGATATTTATTTCTTGCCCTGCCCGATAATCTGTTCTGGACAAAACACTTATATTTCATACACGGTATATTCGCAAGCAGATACGTGATATCTGAGTTTATTATTTTGTTTAGCCTGTTGAATTATTATAAGAAGTCATATAAATCGTAGCCGCAACCTTTAGGTTGCGATTAAATCAACGCAGGCTAAAGTCCCGATAAATCGGAATCTTCAACCTGTGGATACAAAATCTATTTATAATTTTATAATTTTTATAAATTGTCATTTAAATAAGACATATATTTATTTAATTTATAAAAATTTAAATTCAAAATAATATGCCGGAAATATGGACAGGTTTTGTAATCGGTTTGTTCGGAAGTTTACATTGCATCGGAATGTGCGGACCGATTGCAATTGCGTTGCCTTTCGGTTCATATAAAAACATTTCTTTTTATATCGGAAGAATCGTTTATAATCTCGGAAGGGTTATAACATATTCCTGTTTCGGAGCAATATTCGGATTAATTGGAAAAAATTTAAGTTTGGTCGGATTTCAGGAATGGACTTCTATACTGGCAGGAGTTATTATTTTAGCGGGTGTTTTTATGCCGTCAAAATTTAAAAATTATTTAGCCACAGGATTTCCATTTGGCAAATTCACAATGAAATTAAAAAGCGCGTTCGGAAAACTTTTTAAAAATAAATCTATTATATCATTACTTTTAATCGGTATAATAAACGGAATATTACCGTGCGGATTTGTTTACATTGGATTAGCAGGAGCACTTGCAACTAACGATGTATTGAACGGAGTTTTTTATATGGCTTTATTCGGGCTTGGAACTGTGCCTGTTATGCTCACAGCCTCAATCGCCGGAAATTTTATCAACATTAAGATTAGGCAGAGATTAACAAAAATAATTCCTTACCTCGCTGTATTACTTGCAATATTATTTATATTACGAGGACTAAATTTAGGAATACCATATATCAGCCCGAAACTCGGAGATAAAAATCAGAACGAACATATGATGCATCATCATTAAATTATAATTATGAAGATAAAATTATTATTTATAATATTTGTAATTTTTGTTGGATGCGCTAAAAAGCAGGATTACGAAACCGATTTCAGCAAATATTTTAATAATTATAAGGGGTGTTTCGTTTTATATGATTTCAACAACAAATATTATATAAGATATAATAGCGTACAATGTGCCAAGAGACTTTCTCCCTGTTCCACATTTAAGATTCCAAATTCCCTGATTGGCATTGAAACCGGNNCTGATGAAAATTTTACGCTGAAATGGGACAGTACAAAATATCAAATCGAAAGCTGGAACCGTGACCATACTTTAAAAACCGCAATTGCAAATTCTGTTGTCTGGTATTATAGAGAAATTGCGAGACGTATCGGAGAAGAAAGAATGAAAGAGTATATTCAAAAAATTGGATATGGAAATGAGGATATATCGGGAGGAATAGATAAATTCTGGCTAATGAGCTCAATACAAATTTCTGCAAATGAGAAGGTGGAATTTTTGAAGAAACTTTATACTGATAAATTACCTTTTGAAAATAGGACGGTTAACATTGTAAAAGATATACTTGTGTTGGAAAAAAACAATGTATATACTTTCAGTGGAAAAACAGGTTCTGGTTCAGATTCAACAAATAACTTTTCGCAGGGGTGGTTTGTAGGTGCTGTTTCACTTGGAGATAATTTATATGTTTTCGCAACTAACGTCGAAGCAAAGTATGGCGAAGTAAATGGATTGAAAGCAAAGGAAATAACAATTGATATTTTAAAGAGTTTAAAAATAATGTAAAACATAACAATAATATGAATGAACTAATAATTTCAGGTAATATAGTCGACCCCATAAAAAAGAAAATTTATCCGGGTACGATAGAAGTCGTAAATGATGTTATCATTAATATTTACGAAGATAATTTTAAATACATAAATTACATTTTACCCGGATTTGTGGATTCACATATTCATGTTGAAAGTTCTATGCTTATTCCTTCTGAATTTGCCAGACTCGCAGTAACTCACGGAACAGTTGCAACAGTTTCCGACCCGCACGAGATTGCAAATGTGCTTGGCTTAAAAGGTATCAGGTTTATGATTGAAAACGGAAAAAAGGTTCCTTTCAAATTTTATTTCGGAGCACCTTCTTGCGTTCCCGCAACTGATTTTGAAACTGCAGGTGCAAAAATCACGGCAGATGATATTGAAAAACTTTTCACAGAAGACGGATTACATTATTTAAGTGAAATGATGAATTACCCCGGCCTACTCTTCAAAGACTCGATTGTTTTGGAAAAAATTATAGTTGCAAAGAAACACAACAGACCAATAGACGGTCATGCTCCGGGGCTGACAGGAGAACAAGCCAAAGCATACATAGAGGCAGGTATTTCGACTGACCACGAATGTTATACGATTGAAGAAGCTTATGAAAAATTAAAATATGGAATGAAAATTTTAATCCGTGAGGGTTCCGCAGCGAAAAATTATGAGACTCTAAAACAATTAATTAAAGAATATCCCGATAAGGTTATGTTTTGCAGTGATGACAAACACCCTGATAATCTTGTGGAAAGTCATATTAATGAAATTGTTAAACGCTCCTTAAAATATGGATATGATTTATTTGATGTTCTGGATTGTGCAAGTGTAAACGCCGTTAAACATTACAATCTCGATGTGGGACTACTACAAATGGGAGATTTTGCAGATTTTATTATCGTAGATAACCTCGATAAGTTGAGTATTTTAAAAACTTATATTAATGGTACTTTAGTATCCGAATTCGGAAAAACATTAATAAATTCCGTGAAAGAAGAAACGATTAATAATTTTAAGATTAAGAAAAAAAATATTATAGATTTTGAAATAAAATTTACGGGTGAAAAAATCAGGGTTATGGAAGCGAATGAAGGTCAGCTCATCACAAACGAAATTAATTTACAACCGAAAATATCCAAAGGAACAATATTGCCTGACATTGAAAATGATATTTTAAAACTTACTGTAGTAAATCGTTATACGGATTCAACACCTGCAATTGCTTTTATAAAAAATTTCGGTTTGAAGAAAGGTGCGATTGCTTCGAGTGTCGGACATGATTCGCATAACATAATAGCGGTAGGTACAAATGATAAAGATTTATGCGATGCTGTAAATGCTGTTATAGAACATAAAGGCGGAGTTTCTGTGGCTGATAACGGAAAGATAGATATTCTGCCTTTGCCTGTAGCAGGAATAATGTCTAATGATGATGCTTATATTGTTGCAGAAAAATATTCGGAAATAGATAAACTCGCGAAAGAGCTCGGAAGTAAATTGAATGCGCCTTTCATGACTTTATCATTCATGGCGTTGCTGGTTATACCTGCATTGAAATTAAGTGATAAAGGATTATTTAACGGGAATAAATTTGAGTTTGTGGATTTGGGGATAAAGTAAAAACTTGTTTCACTGAGAGACACAGAGAAAATAAATTATAAAAGAGCTCATTCCCAATCCGGGATTGGGAATGAGAAATTATATTTATCTACATTTGAAAAGTTACTCTATCGAAAAACTTATATTCACCACAGATGTGATGGTTTTTTCAAGTGATGAATTATCGTTCACGCCATAATCCGAAACTTGTGTATCGTTCTTTGCGTTGACCTGCATAACACCTGTTTTAGATGAACGAACTTCACCGACTTTATCTCCCGTGCTTTTTGCAATTTGTTCTGCACGAACTTTTGCATCCTGCGAAGCGAGACCAATCATTTCAATTTTCAAATCTCCGAGTTTTGTATATAAAAATTTCGGAGGATTTGAACTTATTTCTATTCCCTGGTTGATTAATTCCGTCGCTTCGCGTGAAAGTAAATCTATTTTATCAACATCGTTCGATTCAATCGAGACCCCCTGCGATAACCTGTAACCGATTAATTTTCCGTTTGAAGAACTATTTGGATTAGAATATCCGAATCCATTCGTGTTTTTTCCTTCATACAAATCTGTTGTAGTGATTGAAGAAAATTTGATTTTGTCTTCCGTAAACCCTTTTGATTTAAGATAATCTTTAACTTTGATATTACTTGCCTGAAGCTTTGCATAGGCATCTGTTAAAACAGCCGATTCATTCGAAAATGAACCTTCCCATATTCCTAAATCCGATTTTATATCTTTAGATGCAGAACCTGTAACCGCAATTGTTACATTTCCTCTCGATACTTTTTTCCATGTACTTGACATGACAAAAGCGGCAATGACCAGGCCGAGAGCGAGAATCACAGCTATTGGTAAATAGTTTGTTTTGTTTTCCATAAATGATAGGGGTTAAATTTATTTTTATACCGTACTCTTGGCAAAAGTTCCATAATATTTACAAAAAGTCAATTCTAATTTGAATCTTATTTGAGTTAGAAATGATGCAAATAAATCTTTTTTTCATTTTATTTAAATTCAAATAAAATTAATTTGATTTATGAAAAAATTGACATTATTTAACACTTTATCAAGAAGTAAAGAAGTATTTGAACCAATAGAACCGGGAATTGTCAAAATGTACTGCTGCGGACCTACGGTTTACAATTATGCGCACATCGGGAATCTGCGTTCGTATTTTTTTGAAGATATTCTGAAAAGAGTTTTGCTTTTCAATGATTACAAAGTAAATCACGTAATGAATATAACTGATGTGGGACATCTTGTATCCGATGAAGACGAAGGTGAAGACAAAATGGAAAAAGGCTCGGCACGTGAAGGTAAAACCGTCTGGGAGATAGCTGAATATTATACCGAAGCATTTAAAAATGATATTGCACAGTTAAATATTTTACCTCCCACGATATACTGCAAGGCAACAGATTATATAAATGAACAAATTGACCTTGTAAAATGCCTCGAAGCAAAAGGATATACGTACACAACAAGTGACGGTGTTTATTTTGATACACTGAAACTGAGTGATTACGGTAAATTAGCGCGATTGGATATCGAAGGTCTCGAAGAGGGACGAAGAATAGAATTTTCTGATGAGAAAAAACATAAAACCGATTTTGCACTCTGGAAATTTTCACCGAAAGGTCAGAAAAGGCAGATGGAGTGGGATTCTCCGTGGGGTATAGGTTTTCCCGGGTGGCACATCGAATGCTCTGCTATGAGCATCAAATTTCTCGGAAAAACTTTTGATATACACTGCGGCGGAGTTGACCATATTCCGATACATCATACGAACGAGATTGCACAATCGGAAGCCTGTTACGGCGTTAAGTTCGTAAATTACTGGCTTCACGGTGAATTTTTAATCGAGGAAAAAGGGAAGATGTCTAAATCGGCCGGTGGGTTTCTAAGAATACAGACTCTGATTGATAAAGGTTATTCTCCGCTTGATTACAGATTTTTTCTTCTGATGACACATTACAGAAAAAAAATAAAATTTTCTTTTGAAAATCTCGATGCCGCAAGAAACGGGTACAATAATCTGAAATCCAAGATTGCAGAAATAAAATCCGATAAAAATAATAAGCCAGATAATGAAGAATTGGTTGATAAATACAGAGGAGAATTTTTCGATTGCATAAACGATGACCTTAACGTAACAGAAGCTCTTGCTGTTTTGTGGGATGTTCTGAAAACCGAAGATTTGAATCCTGCCGATAAACTATTTCTTACAGAGGAATTTGATAAAATATTCGGATTAGATCTTGATAAAGTTGAGGCGTTAGAAATTAATGTTACAATTCCACCCGATATTGTTGAACTGGCAAAAAAACGTAAGGAAGCGAAATTAAATAAAGATTTTAAACTGGCGGATGAATATCGTAATCAGATAAAAGAAAAAGGTTATGACATTTTAGATATCAAAGGCGGGGAATACCAGATTATAAAAAATAAAGAATAAAAAATAAATAAGAGCAGGAAATAAAATAAAGTAATTCTTCGCTACAGCGGTGGAACGATGTAACGAGGGGAATAACAAAACATAACTCAAGGGGATTCCCGATAAGAGCATTCGGGAATGACAATTTTTTGAATTAGTTATCAGATTCTAAAGTTTGAAATGTTTTGTTTTTATTTATTTTTTATTCTTTATTTCTTAATTCTTATAATTCGCTTCGAAATCCTTTCTCTTCAATTCATAATCATCCCAGACTGTTTTAGGCACGCTCGTTTTAATAGCATCATATAATTTGTCTAAAACCGGTTTATATTTATCCAGCGGGAATTCCGGAGTTTCAATAACCTTCGGAGGTCTGTCCGTAAGGCTATCTCCTTTTTGCCCCGGTAAAATTATTCTTACCTTACTTATTGAACCCCCGATTGGATGCATATTTTCAGGCATGGATTCAAATTTAGTTGTAAGCACATTACTTTCTAAAATCGCTTTATTGAAAATATCTAATGTGTCGTCGGATAATTTGAAATTATAAATTATTGCGGGAAGACTTTTATCATATCCAAGGTTACAGGCAAAATTTCCTATTCCATCCCTGTTAATACTAATTGAATAATCATAATGATATTGAGGCGGAAGTGGTCCGGATTCATAAAACAATTGAACGGAGACCCAGCCATCCGGTTTTTCAGAAACCTGGTTCCGGGAATTAGAACAGGAATACAGATTTGATAAAATTAATATCACAAAAATTAATATCTTCATTTTATCTCAAATTTTAAGTTGATAGCAACGGATTTAAATTTAATTTAATTTCTCTNNATTAATTGAGCCATTATGCTGACGGCAATATCTTCCGGTGTATGAGTTGCGCCTATATCAAGACCTACAGGCGAGTAAACATTCCGTATTTTATCTTTTGAAATTCCTTTCTTCATCAGATTTTCGAAAACAATACTGACTTTACGGCTGCTGCCAATCATACCCACAAATTTATACTTCTCATTAATAACCTGTTCGAGAGCGTACTCATCGTGAGCGTGACCATGCGTCATGATTACTATAAATGTATTTTCAGAAAATGTCATTTTATCGCAAATATTTTTATAATCCGGACACACTATATTTTTTGCTAAAGGGTGCTTCTCTTTATTTGCCCAGTCTGAGCGATTATCTATGACTGTAACGAAAAAACCCGTCTTTGCGGTAAGAGTGCTCAATGCCATTCCACAATGTCCGCCTCCGATTATGTACAAATTATTTTCAGTGGTTAATGGCTCTACAATCACTTCCTGGGTGCCGCCGCATTCCATATTTGTTTCTTCGGCTTCGATGTTATGAGTTCCGAGATTATAAGACCATTTGTCAACATCAACCGGTTTCATATCTACAATTTTATCAATAATTCTTTTTTCAATTTCTCCTCCGCCGACTGTACCTTTGATTTTTCCATCAGAATAAACAATCATCTTCATTCCGATTTTAGCCGGAGTTGAACCGATTACATTCGTCACGGTAACAAGCCACGACGGTTCATTTTTTTCTATTGCTTCCTTAATATCATTATATATATTCATATTATTAAAATATTCTGAATTAAATTTATAAAAAACAGATATAAAAAGAAAGAAGTATTTACAATGTACAATTAAAAAAATATATTAAATTAAATCACCGGGATAATTAATATTTTTCAGAATACCCTCATCATCAGTTTCGACGATAATTTGGTTCAGTCCTGATTTTTTAATAATTTCTTTCAACCCGATTTTAATTCCCGATTCGGGAATATTTTTTATTAAGGATTGAGGAATTATTATCGGGTGACCATGGCTGTTTTGGAAATATGGTTTTATTATTGATTCGGGATTTTCGAGAAACTTTTCCACGAGAATATTGTAAGTTTCTTTTTTTACGAATGGGTGGTCAACGGGAATAATTAAATATCCTTCCGAATTCGATTGTTTAAAATTAACTCCGCGGTAAACAGAAGAGAGCATACCATTTTCGGGATTCGCATTGATAATAGTCTGAAGATCAGGAAAATTCGTATTAACCCATTCTGTATTATCTTTATTTGTAATGCAGCATATTTTATCAACAAGAGAATCTTGCAGGTTTTTTAAAATGATGGATAAAAAGCTCTCGCCGTTTTTTTCAAGCATCAGTTTTGGCTTACCAATACGTGTGCCATAACCAGCAGCTAATATTAAAGCGGTAATCGTTGTCATTTAAATTAAAATCTCTTCCCTGAAAATTTTTATCAAATCAAACTATTAAACTCTTCAATCAATTTATCAAAATATATTACTTCGTTTTCAAAAAGGTCTGTCCAGTAATCATCATTCCATTGTGCTAAAATTTCTTCATAAGTTTTCCCCTGCTGTTCGACCCAGGTAAAATATTTTAAATTATGAATTGCTTTGCGTTCGTAATAAGTTAACTCTTTGAAAAAATCTATCGACTGGTGCTCAAGCGAAGCCGCGTGGTCTTTTGCAGCATCCATAATCAGATAGTTTCCTTTTTCCTGATTTAGTTCGTCAAGCCTTGATTTATACATTTCAACAGAATCAGTGAAAACCGTAAAAATAATATCATCTTCGTTCATTTCAAAATATTTAGCCGTCTTGATGGCGGATAAAAGATTTCCGATTCCCGAAATACCGAGCAACGAGAGATTAGAAATAACTTTTTTATCAATACCGATTGATGCTAAATATTCTCTTCCGCAATTTTCATTAAACAATCTCAGCACTCTCATACAATCTTCATCGTCTATTGCGGCAACTCCTTCTGTGTTTCTTACGTTATGCACCCATGGAACGTGCTTATCTCCGATTCCTTCTATTCTGTGTCCGCCGAAACCGTTCATATACAATGTAGGACACTGCAGAGCTTCGGACGCAATTACTTTTATATGAGGAAAATATTTTTTAAGATAATCCCCTGCGGCGATTGTTCCTGCGGAACCTGTCGCAGATATATAAGCTGACAATCTTGTTTTATCATTTTTAATTTCACTGAACACTTCTTCAAATGCAGGACCTGTAACGTTATAATGGAAAATCGGATTTCCGAATTCTTCGAACTGGTTGAAAATAATATTCTTCGGGTCTTCCTTTAATTCCCAGCATTTGTCATATATTTCTTTTACGTTCGATTCGCATCCGGGAGTTGCAATAACTTCAGCGCCAATTTCTTTTAGCCAATCGAATCTTTCCTTTGACATTTCCTGAGGAAGGATTGCAATGGGAGTGCAGCCAAGCAAAGCACAATCGAATGCACCGCCTCTGCAATAATTTCCTGTTGATGGCCATACTGCTTTATGCACGTCAGGGTCGAACTCACCGCTGACAAGCCGTGGTACAAGACATCCGAAAGCCGCACCTACTTTATGTGCACCGGTCGGAAAATATTTTCCTGTCAATCCGATAATTCTCGCTTTGACACCTGTTATTTCTTTTGGAATTTCGAAATAATTCACTTTGCCATAGAAGCCCGTGTTTATATCGTTTTTCCAGGTAATGCGAAATAAGTTTATCGGATTCAAATCCCAGAGCCCAACTCCCTTTAATTTATTCATAGTCTCTTTTGGTATCAACTCAGGATTTCTTAACTGCTTAAAAGTAGGTATTGTAATTCCTTTTTCTTTACACCTCTTCGCAGTTTTTTTAATTACTTCTTTGTTAATTTTTTTTATAATTTTCGACATAAAGTATTTTTAATTTTTTTCTTATACCCCTCACCTTTTAGGGGAGGGGACAATTTTAATAAAACTAAATTAAATTACCTGCTTAATATCTTCTCTAACTTTTCTACCGGATTTTGCATTCTTGTTAAAAATATCATTGAAGCGATAACGAAAGGTT
Organism: Ignavibacteriota bacterium; assembly: GCA_003135995.1. GTDB lineage: Bacteria > Bacteroidota > Ignavibacteria > Tepidaquicellales > Tepidaquicellaceae > FEN-1257. The sequence goes on from PNBM01000226.1 coordinate 27,053, forward strand.
TAAAGCTTGCTTCCTGATATGTGTGAATTCTGTATTTTTCAAAAACTTCCTTGGATACTTCGCCTTCTTTACAACTCACCCCCGATATATCAGCCGGCAAACAGTGCATATACAATGCTTCCCCGTTTTTGGTCAATTTCATTTTCGATTCATCACATTCCCAGTCTTTATATTTTGCATTATTTGCGAGACATTCTTTTTCAAGTTCTTTCAATCCGTCTTTATCGGATTTTTTCAGAAGGTCTGTTCTCCTTTGCATTACATTAAAAGGAGCCCATGATTTCGGATAAACAACATCAGCATCTTTAAAAGCATCTTCCATGGAATTCGCAATCTTAAATTTTCCTTCGTAATTTTTTATTTGCTTAATTACATCCGGAATTAAACCGTATCCTTCGGGATTTGCAAGAGTCACATCCATTCCAAACCTGGTCATNNTATTCCCTGAGGAACGGAAAGCGGTTTGCCATAACTCGGCGAATAAGCCCAGCTCATCGCAAGTTTTTTTCCTTTTAAATTTTCAAACGAACCGAAATAATCTTTAAGTTTTAAAAGGTCGGCAAGTGTTTGAGTCGGATGGTCAATATCACACTGAAGATTTATCACGCTTGGTCGATTATGCAAAACTCCTTTTTCAAATCCTTCTGCAACGGCTTCGGAAACTTCACGCATATATTTGTTTCCTTCACCTAAAAACATATCATCGCGAATTCCGATTGTCTGCGCGAGAAATGAAATCATATTTGCAGATTCGCGAACTGTTTCACCGTGAGCAATCTGGGATTTTACTTCATCGAGTTCTTCCAGGCCTAGTCCCAAAGCATTGACTGCAGAGGCGAAGCTGAATTTTGTTCTCGTTGAATTATCACGAAAAATTGAAATTGCAAGGCCGGAATTAAAAGATTTGAATGATTTGCTTTCTTTGTGTAACTGTTTAAATATTTCTGCAATCAGTTCGGTTGCTATGAGTTCATCGTTAGTCTTTTCGGAATTCAATAAATAGTCACCGTTATAACAATTTAATTTTAGTTCTTTAAGTTGTTGTAATTTTTTCTGCATGTATTGTATCTTTTTTACTTATTTGATTTTCGTTTTAATAATATTTCGAAGCCATTTCAATTGCATCTATGATTTGCTGATAACCGGTACATCTGCAAAGGTTGCCAATTAATGCTTTTCGAATTTCCAGTCTTGTAGGTTTGGAATTCTTTAGTAAGAGTGCATGTGCTGTCAGAACCATACCGGGTGTGCAGAATCCGCATTGAATTGCACCTGCATCTACGAAAGACTGCTGAAGCGGATGAAGTGTTCCGTCGGGATTTGCCATTCCTTCTATTGTAGTTATGTTTTTTCCCTCAACATCTTTTAAATGTGCGTGGCATATTTTTATTACTTCGTTATTAACCAAGACAGCACAAGCACCGCAAGCTGCCATATCACAGGCATTTTTGGCGCCCGTTAAATCAAGGTCATCACGAAGATATTCAACAAGACGTTTCTCCTTGTATGAATCGGGAATTTCGTAATGTTTATTATTTATATTTAATTTCATTTTAAATTCTAATTATTTATTCGGGCTAATTTTTATCGGAAGTTTAAAAAATCTTTTTCCCGTCGCATTGAAAATTGCATTCGCAATTGCAGGAGCCATAAGCTCGTTCGTCGGTTCACCAATTCCCTTTGCGCCCGACGGTGAATTCGGGTCGGGATTTTCAACCAATATTNNTTATCTCCGGCATATCAGTTGCTCTCGGAATTCTGTATGAATTGAAATTCAAACTTGTGATTTTTCCGTCTTTCATTTTCAATTCTTCGTGCAGAGCATATCCGGTGCCCATTGCAATCCCGCCATAGAACTGTCCTTCCGTCATTGATTTATTTATTGCTTTTCCCGTATCATGCGCTGCAATTGCATTTAATAATTTTATTCTGCCTGTTTTTTTATTTACATTTAATTCAACCACCTGGCATCCGTATGTAAATGAAAAATATGCATCTCCCTGTCCCGTCTCTTCATCCCACGTGACTTTCGGCGCTCTGAAGACTCCGAAAGCAAAAGGATAAACACGATTATGAAACATATCTGTGATTAACTCATTAAATGGAATCGAGATAGAAGAATTTTTATTTACTAAATTATCATTTTTTATTTCAAATTCATCTGCAGAGTAACTATATTTTTCCGATGCATAACTGAAAATAATTTTCTTCAATTCTTTAGTTGCATTTACAACTGCTCCTCCGCCCATTACTGTACCGCGTGAAGCCACTGTTGTTCTGCTGTCAGGAATGTTTGAAGTAGATGGTCTTCTATATCTTATCCTGTTTAAATTCACACCTAACTCTTCAGCCAATATAAGACTCATTGCACTTTCGGAACCCTGACCGTTTTCGTGAATTCCTGTTTCGAGAAGAATTGAGCCATCATTCTGAACATTAATTATTGCAGCGCAATAGTCAACGCCTTCAGCACCGAGACTCATCCCGCGATAACTCATCGCAAGCCCTATTCCATATTGTTCTTCATTTTCAGAATTACCGAAAGAATTATTTTTTGATTTCTCAAAATAACCGGATTCTTTCAAAACAACATTCAGAACTTCTTCCATTGCAACCTTATGGTTATCAAGTTTTTGTCCTGTAATAGTAATACTTCCCTGCCTCACCATATTTTTCTCTCTGAATTCTATTGAATTCATTCCGAGTTTTTGTGAAGCAATTTCCATCATAGATTCGATTACAAAATTCATTTGTGGTGAACCGAAACCGCGCATCGCACCTGTCACGACATTATTTGTATAAACTCCGAAAGTATCGCAATGAACGTTTTCAACCTGGTACGGACCGCAGCACTGAACTGTCGAACGCCAGGTGACCCATGGAGTAACGGAGCAATAAGCACCGCCATCAGCAATTATTTTTGTATCAACAGCTTTTATGATGCCATCTTTTGTTATACCCATTTTATAATAAACTTTGTATGGATGTCTTTTATAACTTTCCCTTACAGACCATTCTCTTTTGTATGACATTTTCACGGGTCTGCCGGTAAGCTTTGCTGCTAATGCTGTCCGCGCGCATACGATAGCAATTGTATCATCTTTGCCGCCGAATCCGCCGCCGACCGGAACTCCGATAATTTCAACTTCGGATAAAGTTACACCGAGTAAATTTGCCACAAATCTTCTTGTACTAAACGGATGCTGCATACCTGCATATATTTCCATAACACCATCTGCACGCGGATTACATACAGCAACTTCCGGTTCCATATATGCATGCTCGATAAACTGAGTTTGGAATATTTCTTCCAGAATGATATCAGATTTTTTAAAACCCAGTTCCACATTTCCTTTTCTGACTTTATGCTGATTTATAATATTGGTATCGAATTTTTCGTGAATGAGTAATGAGCCCGGTTCCATTGCTTTTTCCGGGTCAAGAATTAATGGTAAAATATCAGCTTCGACTTTAATTAATTTGGATGCTTCGATGGCTATGTCTTTTGTTTCAGCTACGACTACCGCAACGACATCTCCATTATAACAAATTTTTTCATCTGCAAATATCTGGAAGTCTTTTACGATTTGTCCGAAAAGATTCTTTCCTGTAATATCCTTTACTGTTATGACTTTAACGACACCTTTGTATTTTTCAGCTTCTTTTGTATTAATATTTTTTATCAAGGCATGCACATAGTCAGAGTAAACAGGAACTGAATGAAGCATAAAAGGAAATTTTATGTCGTCTGCATATTTTGCCTTTCCTGTTACTTTCGCATAAGCATCATTACGCCATGAGCGTGAGTTCATAAAGTTTGTAAAGTTANNAAAGTTATAAAGTTTTAAAGTTAAAAGTCTAAAAAGTATTTAATAATTCTTTATTAAACATTTGCCACTCATTTTATCTGCGTTTATTAACATATCATTTTTCACAACGGGCACGCCATTCAGAAAGACATATTTAAAATTCAGATTTGTTTTAAAATTCTCATATGTTTCATAAACATCCGAAATACTTGATTGAATATTTTTTTCACTCTTCCCAATTTCTAAAACCGAGAAATCGGCATCAGAACCAATCTTAATTGTTCCTTTGCGGGGATATATGCCTGTTATCTTTGCCGGGTTTTCGGAAAGTCGCTTTCCCATTTGCATCAAGGCATTGTCTAAATTATCCTCATATAATTTAAATGTTAAATGCGGCAATGCGCCCAATCCCGCAACACCACACGGAACTAATCGCACATCATTTTTTGATTCTGAATTATTTTTATCTTTTTTTAAGAATGCACAATGGTCGGATGCATAGATATCAAAATACTCATCAAGTGCTTTCTCTTTCATATCTTTAACATTTAATTTATTTCTCAAAGGCGGAGTACAAATCAATTTAAATCCATCATCTCTTTTCAAATAGTCATCAGTTAAATTTAAATAATGCGGTGCTGTTTCGCAGGTAGTCGCGATTTTATCTTTTACATTATTTAGTATTTCCGCAGCTTCACAAGTAGATACGTGAACTATGTGAATTTTAATTTTATATTTACCCGATAAATTTAGTATTTTATTGATTGCCGTGATTTCTGCTTCCTTTGGTCTCAATAATGTATGAGAAAAAGAATTTTTTAAATCAATGTTTGTATTCGCACTTTCAATAATATCATTATCTTCGCAATGAATCAGAATTGTAACTTTGTAATTTTCGAGTTTTGTGAAAATAATATTCAGCATATCATAATCACAATNNAGCTTTGTTAATCGCAATATTCAAAGCATTTGCGAGTGAATCATTTAATTGCTGAGTTACAAAACTAAAAATTGTGGTTATACCGTTTCTAACTGCAACCTCAGAACCTGTTTTATAAGTATCGGCGAGATAACAATTTCCAATCTTATCATCGAGATGTGTGTGAATGTCAATCATGCCGGGAAGAATATAACATCCAGCAGCGTCAATAATATTTTCCGAATTTGCATTTTCGAATGAAATAAATTTTCCATCTTCAATCAGAATATCCGATTTTCTCAAACCATCTTCAAAGCATACTGTGCCGTTTTTTATAAGATATTTCATAAGTCTCAGAATATTTTAATATTTTTAATATCAGGTATTATTGCTTCCGGAATTTTTATTACTGATAACGGTGCTTCAATATCTTTCAATCCGTGTCCCGTAATAAGCAGAACAACCTGTTCATCAGAATTAAATTTATCTTTAAATTTTATATACCCCGCGTAGGTTGCTGCTGCCGCCGGTTCTGCAAATATACCTGTTTTGTTTGCTAAATTTTTTTGTGCCTCCAGAATTTCTTTGTCAGAGACAGTAACAGAAAAACCATTTGAATCCAGTACAGCCTTTCTTGCCATAAAAGCATTGCTCGGAGCTGATACGGATATCGAATCTGCAATTGTTTTTGATGATTCAAGATTTTTATAATTTCCGCTTACAATAAAATTATGTATTGCCGATGAATTTTCCGCCTGTACACAAATAAGCTTCGGCAATTTTTCAATTAACCCGCTCATTTTCAAATCATAAAAAGCTTTATATACTCCGCTTAAAATCACACCGTCCCCTACAGGAATAAAAACAATATCAGGTGCTTTAAAATTATTCTGAATAAATATTTCAAGTCCGGCTGTTTTCTTGCCTTCAATCGTTAAAGGATGATAAGCTGTGTTTCGGTTTAATCCGGAAAATTTCTCAGTGTACTCAAGTGATAATTTAAAAGCATCATCATAACTTCCTTTTACCGGAATAACATTCGCTCCGTATAATATCATTTGGACGAGTTTGGCTTTCGGTGCAGATTCAGGTACGAATATTATCGCTTTTTTGTTTGAAGCCGCACAGACCGCAGCCAGTGCACTTGCAGCATTACCTGTTGATGCCGCAACAATAGTATCAATATCTAACCTGTTCGATTCTGCTACAACAAGAAACGAAGCTCTGTCTTTCAATGAGCCGCTTGGATTTAATCCGTCATTTTTAATCCAAACGTTATTGCCGATATTTTTTGTTTTAAAAAACGGGGTATTGCCGACAGGAAAATCGGGAAAATATTTTTCTTCAACAGCAGAAAACAAATTCCAGTCGGGTTTGTTTATTTCAAATTTCTTTTTTATTAAATCATAATCAAATATTAATTTAAGAACACCTTTTAACGGATTTCCGGGAATATATTCCTCTGAACAATCAGGACATAGATATCTCACCAAATCTCTTTCATAAGTTTTTCCGCAGCTGTCACATTCGTAAATAAAGTTATTTGAAATATTCATTAAATTATATTTGTACTATAATTATATGCGTTTAATTTGTTTAGTTCTATTTGTAAAAAATTATTATGTTTATTTAATTTATTTTTATATTTATTAAAATTTTTTAATTAAATTTTCAACCTCTCCCTACCCCTCTCCTACAAGGAGAGGGGAGGCGTGCTTAAATTAAATAATTAATTTTATTTAGAAAATGTTCCCGTTACTTTATAAATAGTATAATCTTTAAGATTCTGGTCTGATTCAAAACCAATTCCTTCTACGTCCTCTTTCGGTGTTATTATTTTGACGAACGCATCTGTATTTACGCGCTGGTTTCTGTTATTCCAGAATAGCTTCGATGTTTTCAAAATACTTCCCTCATTATTTACTACAACAACGCTGTCATATATTTCTATATCTTTGGTTGCATCGAGCACTTTTCCTCTTTTACCTGTTAATGTAGACGACTTTTCCCCGTTTTTATAAAAATCAACAATAGCACCGCTGTCTACCAGTGTATATGCTCTTGCGTTGTAAACAGATATGTGCCCCGCTTTAAGAATTGCTTTCACGCTTCCCGAATCTGAAAACGAAACAGTAGAATTCCAGCTTTCCTGGTCGGGAATTTCACCGGATTTTAAATCTGTTTTTGTCGGCGCAATTTTATTTTCGCAGGAAGAAAAAATAATTAGTATTGTAAATGATATTAATAATATAAAAAACCGAATCATGTTATATTTTTTTTCAAAATTGTAATTATGTGTTTTTGCGTTTCCAAAAGTAAAGCCTTAACCGCAAAGTTCGCAAAGATTTTGCAAAGTCCGCAAAGGAAAACAGATATATTATAATCTTTGTAAAACTTTTTCATAACTTTATAACTTTATAACCTTATAACCTTATAACCTTAAAACTTGACGAACTTGATAAACTGCTACAGTCCAAGTTCAACGAGACTATGTATATGAATTATCCCGCAAAGTTTCTTTTTATCGTCACAAATAATCAGTTGCGTGATTTTATTTTTCTCCATTACTTCCAGAGCATTTTTTGCAAGAGTATCTTCTGATATAATTTTTGGTGTCTTGTTCATTATATCTTTTGCTTTCAGACTATCAAAGTTAGAACCTTTTTCAAGCAGTCTTCTTATATCTCCGTCCGTTATTATTCCGAGAATTTTTGAATTATCTCTGACAATCGTACATCCTAATCTCTTCGAAGATATTTCATAAATCAAATCTTTTAAATCCGTACTCGCTTTAACAACAGGCATATCTTTTCCTTTAGTCATAATATCTCCAACTTTGAGAAGCAGCCTCCTGCCGAGCATTCCGCCCGGATGCACCGCAGCGAAATCTTCTTTAGTAAATCCTCTCTTTTCCAAAAGCGTAACTGCGAGCGCATCCCCGAGAACTAATGCAGTCGTTGAAGATGATGTCGGCGCAAGATTTAACGGACACGCTTCTTCGATGACAGATGAATCAAGCACTATATCCGAAGCTTTTGCAAGATTGGAATTCAGATTTCCTGTAATTAAAATTGTTTTCACTCCGAGCTCTTTAAACACCGGTATAAGCCGTGTAACTTCAGTCGTACCGCCGCTTTTCGATATCAATATAACTACATCGTTTTCCCTGACAATACCAAGGTCGCCGTGTATGCTGTCTGCAGAATGTAAAAAAGTCGAATAGGTCCCCGTTGAATTAAACGTTGCTACAATTTTCTGAGCAATAATTCCGGATTTCCCTATTCCCGTTATAACAACTTTTCCCTTGCAGTTGAAAATTGTTTCAACGGCTTTAATGAATTTCTTCTGAAAACCATCATTCAGGAATCTTTTTTCCAGATCAAGTATGGAACGTTTCTCCTTCGAAACAACCTGCCTGGCATCTTTTATTATTTTATTCATAATAACAAAATTTATGCAATTTAGAATTTGATTACAATTATAAACAGAATGGCAAAATGATTCACGTAATAGCACACAGATTTATCAAAATTTCCGCTGATATTATCGAACGAGAAGAAATGAAAATGACTAATCTTCACATTTAAGCGTTTCAACGGTTTTATAATTTTAAGTGTTATGCAATTCTTTTTATATGTCAACTCTGCCTTATAGTTTCTATTTTTTATGATAATCTTAATTAATGAAAAAAGACGATATACTCGAAATAAACGTGACCGGTTTGAATTCAGAAGGAAAAGGCATTGCCCGAACAGAAGAAGGCTTCGTTATATTCATTCCGAATACACTTCCGGGTGATAAAGTGAAAATCAGGATTAAGAAAAAAAAATCTAACTATGCAGAAGCTGATTTAATTGAACTTCTCGAAAAATCAGAAGACAGAATTGAACCAAGATGCAAGCATTTCGGAGTTTGCGGGGGATGTAAAATACAAAGCTTCGATTACAAAAAACAAATTGAATTCAAATCTCAGACTGTCCGTGATTCATTCATTAAAATCGGCGGATTTGAAAATTTAAATATTCCCGATGCCATTCCATCCGAAAACATTTATTATTACAGGAATAAAATGGAATATTCGTTCTCTAACGATGAATGGGTGGTAAATGTTGAATCGAAAGAAAAAAATTCTTTTGCTCTCGGGCTTCACGTTCCGAATTTTCATTCTAAAATTTTAAATATTGAAGAGTGCTTTTTGCAATCAAAACTTTCTTCCGATATTTTAAATTTTACAAGAGATTTTTTCAAATTAAAAAATTTATCGATTTATTCGACCAGAACCCATTCCGGATTTTTAAGATTTTTAATTATACGCCAGTGCCAGAATACAAAAGATGTTATGGTTAATCTTGTGACTTACGAATATGATGAAGTATTAATGAAAGAATATTCGGAAAGTTTACTGAAACTTTTTCCTGCAATCACTACGATTGTAAATTCATTTTCTCAGAGAAAAGCGCAGGTTGCCTTTGGCGAGGGTTCAGTCGTAACATTTGGTAATGGTTTTATTTTTGAAGAGTTGAAAAATATTGATAAACAATATAGATTTAAAATTTCTCCGAATTCTTTTTTTCAGACAAATACGATTCAGGCAGAAAAATTATATTCGGTTGCAGAACAGTTTTTAGAACTTAATAAAAACGATAATATTCTTGATTTATACTGCGGTGCAGGCTCAATCACGCTTTTTCTTTCTGAAAAAATCAATAAAATCTGCGGTGTTGAACTAATCCCCGATGCAATTGAAAATGCCGGGGAAAACGCTGGAATAAATAACGTTAATTGTGCAGAATTTGTTTTATCCGATATAAAAGATTTCATTGAAACTATTATTAAAAATGACGAGTATACAGAATATAATAAAGTGATATTAGATCCGCCACGTTCAGGATTGCATCCTGATATATGTAATATGTTATCTGAATCTAATTTCGATAAAATTTGTTATATAAGTTGTAATCCCGTCACGCAGGCAAGAGATTTAAAAATAATATGCAGTAAAGGGAATTACCGGATTGAAAATATTCAGCCAGTTGATATGTTTCCGCAAACTTATCATATTGAAAATGTAGTATCTCTTTCCGGCGTTAAAATTATAAATTAAATAAACCCAATAGAAAATTTTTACTTTTTCGTGATGTTTTAGCATTCATTTGAATGCTTAATTTATAATTTTTAATTAATTCATAATTGGAGAATACAAATGGAAAATAAAAGCAACATTCTTTGGGTAGATGATGAAATTGATTTATTGAAATCAAACATAATGTTCCTGAAGCAAAAAGGATATAATGTAACAGAAGCAACAAACGGTGAAGATGCCATTCAAATCATAAAAGACCAGGATTTTGATATAGTGTTCATGGATGAAATGATGACAGGTATGGGCGGACTTGAAACACTTCTTGAAATTAAAGAAATTAAGCCAAGTCTTCCCGTCGTTATGGTGACTAAAAATGAAACCGAAAGTCTGATGGAAGATGCAATCGGTAAAAAAATTACAGACTATCTTATTAAACCTGTAAATCCAAATCAGGTTTTGCTGGTTTGCAAAAAAATCCTTGAATCCAAACGCCTGAAAGGTGACCAGATTTCAAGAGATTATATACAGGAGTTCAATTCCATTTCCACGGCATTAATGGAAGATTTAAGCTGGGAAGACTGGACGAATATTCATATAAAAATGACGAACTGGGATTTAGAACTCGATGAACATCCTGAACTTGGATTAAAACAAACCTTGCAGGACCAGAGGCGCGAGTGTAATGTAGAGTTTTCTAAATTCATTGAAAAAAATTATAAACACTGGCTCGATTATTCCGAGGATAATCCGACACTTTCTCACCAAATTATAGACAAATATGTTATTCCAGATTTACCAAAATATAATTCGGTGTTTTTCTTTGTTGTGGATTGTATGCGGCTCGACCAGTGGCTCGTAATGGAAAAATATCTCGATAGTTATTTTAAAATGTCCAAAGAATATTATTATTCTTTATTACCAACTGCAACACCGTATTGCAGGAATGCAATTTTTGCGGGTCTGTATCCTTCCGAACTCGAAAAACATTATCCCGAATTGTGGAGACAAAATGACGACGATGAAAATTCAAAAAATAATTACGAAAAGGAATTTCTCTCGAAACTTCTCGACAGAAGGAAATTCAGGCTGCGCAACGAATTAAAATATACGAAAATTATGGATTCCGAATTCAGCAGGGGTGTTGAAAATAAAATTTTGTCTTATACAAATAATCACCTGAATGCGATTGTAATTAATTTCGTCGATATGATTGCCCATTCCAGAAGTGACACGGCGATATTAAAAGAAATTGCTCCCGATGAATCTGCTTACAGGTCTTTAACTCAAAGCTGGTTTGAACACTCTTCGTTTTTTGGAATGCTGAGACAACTTGCAGGTAAACCTGACGTCAAAATTATCATCACGACTGACCACGGAAGTATCCGGTGCCTGCACGGCGTAAGAGCTTTGGGCGACAGGGAATCTTCTCCTAATTTAAGATATAAATATGGAAGAAATGTGAAAGCAGATTCAAGAAATGCAATATTTATAAAAAACCCGACTGAATATAAACTTCCGCTTCGCAACGGAATAGTTAATTATATAATTGCAAAAGAAGATTTCTATTTTGTTTATCCTACTGATTATCATAAATATTTAAATCAGTATAACGATACGTTCCAGCATGGTGGAATCTCGATGGAAGAAATGATATTACCCGTCATTTCGCTCGAGTCGAAGTAGTGCAGTTTGCTGTAAAACAACATTTATGTTGTTAGTTCTTTTGTAAATATATAAGTATCCAAAGAAAAAGTAAAACCCGTTGAATAATTCCAACGGGTTTTTTATTTATTAAAATATTGTTTTCGAGAGCACTTTCGACTTATTATATATTTGAAGTGACCAAAAAGATAATGTAATTATCGTTACGTAAAACACGTTACGTAAAACGCGTAATGTAAAATATGTTCCGCATAATACGTATTATAAAATGCAAATCTTTTTAATTATTTTTCCCACGCTCCAGAGGCTGTGTGATAACGCTTCCCAAGGTTTTTGTCATTCCAGCGAAAGCTGGAATCCAGACGAAATACAAAGTTTTTGTTTCACACTTTTTCTCNNGGGGATGGGGGAGAGATTTTATCTGCATCAATATTATTTATATTCATAATTTGGAATAATTTTTGTAAAATATTTTTCCTCTCGCTCCCACTCTCATTGCTCACACTAAACAGGAAACGTGAAAAGATATAATTTTTATTACCACTTCCCGAACACAAACGTCTGCCCCAGTTTGATTTTATGTGCCGGATTAAGTTTATCCTGAACATTAACAAAAAATGAAACCTTGTAAGGTGAATCCTTATCCTTTGACCAGCTGTCAAATGCATTTTCCGAACTTAAGAAATTAAGTGTCACATCAAACGTAGTCGGACCGGATTGAACAACTTTTACAGGTCCGTCAAATTTAATATCGAGCTGACCGGGGAAATCATCGATAATTTCTACTCTGAATCCCGTTGTGCTTTGCACTGTTCTCAAAGGAACGTTTTCACCCGATGAGCCTATCCGCGTAATCGAAATTTGAGGTATTTTGTTTTCCTTTGTGCTTTTTATATCGAATTGCTCTCCAACCTGATATTTTATTTGCTTTTGTCCCGCGAGCTGTACCAAAGCTCTTGATTTAGGCGGAATTGATGCAACCTTAATTCCATCAGCAAATATATCCAGTGTACCGTTATACGGATTTGTAATCGGAGATATTGTAAATTGTGTGAGCTCCGGACCAACTACTTTGCTTGTTGGTTCATTGAGATTTTTTTCTTCCTCTTTTGGTTTTTCTTTTTCAGGCACACTTTGGTAGTTTGTTTTATTATCCGGTTGAACAAATGGAACAACCGTAGAAGTAATTATTTTATTACTAATTTCATATTTCATTCCCTTTATTAATTCTGCTATATCCACGTTAGCGCTGCTATCGGATAATTTTAATGCTAAAAGGGAATCGATATATTTCGAGAGCGAATCTGCAATGGATTTCTTTACCGCTAATTTGGTATCTAGCACTTCATCGAGATTTATATCCGCACCTTTTAATGCGATTACGCAAATTACGAAAAGATAAAGAACCTGGTAAATGATAAATTTTATGTCTCTTGATGTTTTCATATTTTTTTATTTTAAAAATATGAAAATGTGTTTGCGAAGTGTATAGAGCGGATTACTCAATTTAATATAAGTAGTAGTACTTATATAATATTTTGTTATGAAAGAAATTGTATTAAGAATAACCTCGTAGAGGTTTCCCGTAATTTGCAACGAACGGAAAACTCCTACGGAGTTTGACTATACTAAAATGTATTTCTATAAACGGAAAACTCCTACGGAGTTTGA
>PNBM01000244.1 GCA_003135995.1 Ignavibacteriota bacterium
ATTATGTACTATATTATTAGTATATAGTATATTATTAATATGAAATATATTACTTTAATATTTATGTTATTGATTATTACCTTATAGAACCGATTAAATATCATTTTTGCTGTTTGTCTAAAAAAGAGGACAATTCTAAATAAATAGACTAATTATCATATAACTGATTTTTGGAATAATTTTGAAAAAATGGGATATTTAATATTAATAAAAAAATATGTGTATTTTATTTTTAAATCAATTTTGTTTTAAATTAATATTGTTTAAGTTTGTTAAAAATAAAATTACGATTACGGACATATTCAGGGAACCATTTTTAGGATTTTCGGAAGATGCACTTAATTTTTTAAGAAAATTAAAAAATCCTGTATATAATAATAAAAAATGGTTTGATAAGAACAGGGACATCTATGAGGTCTATGTTAAACAACCTATGCGTTCCCTTATAGATACTTTATCCGGGGAACTAAGAAATATTGATGAAAATATTGTCATAAACCATAAATCAATTTTCAGAATAAACCGTGATATTAGATTTTCAAAAGACAAGACGCCGTATAAATTTCATTATGCCGCGTCATTTTGTTTCGGCGTAATAAAAAAATCCGATATTCCCCAGTTTTACTTTCACTTTTCACCGGATGAATTTATATTCGCCGGAGGACAGTACAGTAACGAACCTGTAAGGCTAAAGAAGATCAGGAATAAAATATTTGATGATTATGAGAATTTTCAGGATATTATTACAAAAAAGGTTTTTATAAAAGAATATAAAAAAATCTCCGGGGAATCGTTAACAAGGTTACCTAAGGAATTCGAATTCAGGAAAAAAGAAATTACAGATAAAATGCTTTTTAATTTGCTTAAAATGAAACAATATTATGTTGAAAAAACTTATAAGCCCTCGGTAATATTTGACACAGGTTTGGTTGATTTAATAAAATATCATACTAAATTAATGTATGAATTTGTAAAATTCTTAAATGATTCATCTATTTAATAACTATGAAAAATATTAAAATAAATAATTTAATGGTGTACGATTATGACGGTGTTAAAGAGCCGTTGATATTCATCCATGCATTTCCGCTTTGCCACAAAATGTGGAATGAACAGGTAAATTTTTTCAAGAATAAATATAGGGTTATAACTTATGATTTAAGGGCGCTCGGGAACAGTACAACCGATGATTTGCAATATACAATGGAGACTCTTGTAAACGATTTTTTCGGAATAATTGAATTTTTAAATCTTAAAAAAGTAAATGTTTGCGGATTATCTATAGGAGGTTATATTACATTGCGTGCTGTTGTCAGAAAACCAGGAATATTTAAATCCGTTATACTTGCAGATACAAAAGCAGAAAAAGATAGTGATGAAGCGCTTTTGAATAGATGCAATTCCATAATAAATATCAGGAACGGAAAAAGAGATGAGTTCTCTTCGGCGATACTAAAAAATCTTATTTGCGAAAAAAGTTATCTGAATCCTGAAATAAGAAATTTTGTACAGGAAATGATAAAATCACAAAGCAACGAAGGTATCTGTGCTACTCAGATTGCTCTTGCAACACGGACTAATGTAATCGATTATTTGGATAAAATAAATATTCCTGCATTAGTTTTAACAGGCTCGGATGATATACTTACACCAATTGAATCGGCACAGAAAATGTTGAAATGTTTTAAAGAACCTGTTTTTAAAATAATACAAAATTCGGGACACCTCAGCAACCTTGAGAATCCCGGTGTATTTAATAAAGCTGTTTTGGAATTTTTAAAAAAAGTTTAAGAAATAATTATTTTTTTTTCAAAAGCTTGAATGCGTGTGTCCATTTGCCGTATAAGAAACCAGGGATGCACCAGAGTATACATAAAGGTTCTATTGCCCTCGCAGCCTGCATTTGCCCCATATCCAGAACTTCGAATCCGAATAATTCCACGATTTTAGCTACTGACTTCTTTGCAGCTTCATCGTTCCCGCAAATAAACATAGAAGGCTTAATATTCCCGAAATCAGGATTTATCATCAAAGCACTGCCAACACTATTAAATGCTTTTACAAATTTTGCATCGGTAAATGTTTCCTGTAATTCCTCCATTAATGATTTATCGAGAGAAGTAAAAAATTTTATTACACCATTTTCGGGAGGTAAATCAGCAATCGGATTTGTAGCATCAATTATAATTTTTGAAGTAATATTTTTTCTACCTGCAGATTCGAGTGCACTTATTGCCCCGGTCCCCTTTACTGCAAGAACCAATATATCTCCGAATTTTGCTGTTTGTTCAAAAGTACCTGTTTGAGTATTCCTACCGCTGCCTGATTTCCAGTCAGCAAGTTTTTTTATATCGCGGGAGCCTAACATAACATCGTAACCATATTTAATAAATCCCTCAGCCAGAACTTTACCAACATTTCCCGACCCTATAACACCAATTTTTTCCATAATATTCTTATTTTTTATTTTCGAAAATAATTTAACATTTCAAAATTTAATCAGATTCAAATAATTAAAGTTCCAATTTGATTTTGAAATAATAATTTTTTAAAAATTCAAGGTGATCAGCAAAATACGAGCTATCATAAGGCGGCGAATCAATAACAGTATCACGCTGGATAATCGGATTGTAATAGGTATTTGATGTATCAAATTTCCCGTTACCTGTAGAACGAGGGTCGGAATCTTCCTGGAATTGAACCATAATAGCGACAATATTCAAAGTGTCAGGAACAGTAATAAATTTTTTTGGAGTAGAAAATTTATTCTCATTTCCGAATTTAACAGGATGGGAAATAGAATAAGATTTCTTTGTAATAAACTGGGCAAAAATAACATTCGCAGATAAGACAAAAAGCAATAAAATAAAAATTACTTTCTTAAAATATATAAACATAGGTATGATTTAAAATTTAAGACCAAATTTTTCAAAACGCTAAATTAAACAGATTGAAAAACTAAAAAGCTTATTCAGTTTATAAATATAACTATTAAATGATTATAATTTAATTAAAAAATCGTTCCCAACCAAACATATAATTTGACCGGGAACGAAAAATTTTAATTCAGACAAAATACTTTAATAATTAAAAACTTACAATCAATCCGAATCTCAACGTATTTGCAAGAGGATGATTATCTTCAGTTGTATTAATATAACTGAAATCAAATCCATAAAGTGAATAACGAATACCGGCTCCGAGAGTTATAAATTTTCTGTTTCCATTTGAAGGATCTTCATAAAAATATCCTGCACGAAGAGCAATCAATTTCGGGCTGCCGTACCAATATTCAAATCCAAGAGAAGATTGGACAGTCCTGCCTATTCCATCCGGTCCGCCTTTCCAGGAAGTAAACATAGCTTTATAAAACGCGTCAGACGTTCCGTCAAGATACCTGTTTACAAGTAATTTAGAAAAGTCAGCTGTTAATGTTAAATCGTTCCCTTCATTTTTAAACAAATTATAAGCGAAACCAATTCTAAGTTGAGTCGGAATCGGGTCAGCTTGTGCAGCATCGACATAAGATATTTTGGGACCTAAATTAGATAAATTAACACCGAAAGAAAATTTATTTTTAAGCATTTTAGGACCACTCGTCAGTTTATAAAGCATAGACAGGTCAAAGCTTGTTGTGAATGCAGTACCATTACCTTTTTCATTTCCTACTGTAACATCGTTAGGAGAGAGTCTGCTATAGATAAAACGCGTAGTAAGACCTACACTCAAATTATCTCTCAATTTTGTTGCATATGCTATCGCAATAGCAAATTCGTAGGCTTTATAATTTTTTGATTCATCGGTTCTGCCTGTTTCATCGGTATAAATTACTTCACCGATGTTCAGATAAGTAAAATCAAAACCAACCACTCCATTAAGACTTTTAATTGGTTTCTTTGCGGCAAGATAGTCATAGAATAAATCAGATAATCCGAGTCCGGCAAGCCACNNGCAAGCCAGGGTGAGTGAGTAAAATTCACTTCAGTGCCTTTATCCTGAAAAGCAAGTCCGGAAGGGTTCCAGTGCATTGCTGTTGCGTCATCGGCAATGGCAGTGCCTGTTTCACCCATAGCACCGAACCTTGAGTTTGGTCCGATTAATAAGAACGGAACGCCGGTAGAAACGGCATTTTGAGAATATATTAAATCAGTCAAATTCATAAGCATCAGTATCGATAGCATCAAGAATATACATTTTCTTTTGTGCATTAAGGAAGTTACCTCCATATATTTTTAAAAAATTTTTATTTTAATTTTGCTAATTTACCTATAGTATTATTCGAAAAATTACCATCTTCCGAATTAATGAATACTTTATAAATGTAAACACCGTTTGCAATTGCATCACCATCAGAATCTTTCCCATCCCAATCTATAACAACATTCTTATCCGTTATATTAGTTCTGTCTAATTCCCGAATTAATCTGCCGGTTACAGTGAATATTTTAATTNNTTTACATTAATCGGGGAATCCGAATTTTGTTCGAAAGTAAATGTCGTTTTATCTTTCATCGGATTCGGATAATTATATATTTTATCCAGAGCAAGAGTAGAATTAGACTGTACAACAAAATCTACCGACGCCACTGAAAAATTATTATAAGTATCCCATGCTCTGATTTTCAGATTATATTTTCCGTCAGATAAATTTGATAATGCATAAGTCAGAGTACCGTATTGATAACCGTTTGTATTATTATAATACTGGGTTAAATTTATTTTGTTATTATCATCATTATTTATAACAGCTTCTATATCATGTCCGATTGCTCCTGTCAAATTTATCCCGCTCTTATCATAAAAATCAGCCAAAATATTTGTATTTTGGTTAACCATGTCACCANNCTTCTGAAGTTTCTGTTACCAAGGAAAACAGAAATTTGAGGTCCGATAGTATCAATCTCAGCAGATGAATCGATACCATTCATAATGAATCTGCCTGTATAACCGGAACCCTCCGTACTCTGGTTTCTAAAATAAGCCATTAGTTTTCCATTGCCGTTATTGTAAGAAATATCCTTAGGGACAACAAATTCTACAATCCATTTTCCATTGACAATCTTTGTACTTCCGTTAAAAATTGTACCGCCATCCAGTTTGAAACTAAATGGAATTCCGAAATCATATAATAGAATATTTCTATCAACATCGAGTATTTTTATTGTGATATCACCATTGTAATTGTTCCAGAACGTTGAGTCGGGATGTAATATACTTCCTGTTATCCTGACTTTTTGCAGAGCTTTAATAATTGCGGTATCGTTTCCACCGGTATTGTTAATACTATCAATTCGTGTAAAATATTGCGGAATACTTATTCTGAGAGTCGGGTCGCCAACGAGACAATATTTCATATCATTATCAGTCAGACTCAACTGGTTTTTATCATTATACAAAGCTTTACCGATTCTAATAGGCAAATTTAAAGTATCTTTCAGATACATGAAGTTGTTCCAGAGACCTTCATTAAAAGTAGCATTATAGTTACTAAATACAGGTCTCGTCGCAGCGATTACGGCAATTGCACCTTTCTGATCAACATATACGAGTTCTTCGGCGGCGCTCACACCTAACGGGTCATCCCAGCGTGCAAGGTCACAACTTGCAATCGTAACAAGAGGATATTTATTGACATTAGTCATTTGAGGTATGCTCTCATCACGAACGAAAATCTCTTCGTGAGCCCACAAATCACTGCTTCCATGTCCAACATAATTGATAACAAGCCTGCCTTCATTCCAACCTTTTATAATATCAATATTTGCACCAGGTTTTCTTCTCCCTTGCGGAGTTATGACGGTAGGATAAGCGACTATATAAACCTTATCCTTTTCAAAATCGGGCGGCGTACATAGTTCTGCTATTCTTTCGCATTGGTCGGTGTGAATACTTCCTTCCTGACCCTGAGTATTTTCAGTTGTCCAGCCATCATCAGCAACGTACATATTTGTTTTTTTCCAGATACCGAAACTTGTGGTTGATTCGTAAGCTTGTATCTTTGATATTATTGTATTAGCATCACTTAAAGTATTAACATTAAATCTTCCCGAAGCGAAATCCGGAACGCAAACATCCGGTGTCTGGTGACTTTCTGTAATATCCGTAATGAAATCATCGCTCGGGTAAGTATCTAATTCACTGCTCTGTGCATCCGGTTTTTCGATAGGTGGAATATAATTTTTTACGCTTGAAACTATGTTTTTGTAATCGTAACTGCCATCACCTAAAAACAAAACATAAACCGGTCTTTCAGACCAATTGTTGTAAGCATATTTAAGGAAATTTCTCATTGCTACGGGGTCAGGTATACCGCAGCCAAATTCATTAAATATCTGATTTATATCAAAAATATATGTTTTAAGATAGTTAGGATTTCCCTGTCCCGGTGATTCCCTCATTGATTTTAAAGTGTTGGCGGCCGGTATAAATTCAGTAGGTGTAATAATCACAAAACTTGCACCATCATTGTAGCTACCGTGTAAATCCTGATTAGCAATCTTTTTTGACATCGAGACCGGAGCCTTATAATTATCGCCGCCAATCACCCAATATTGTTTGAGTGAACCAAGACCTAAATTATCCTGAAATCTCACGATGCCGTTACTATAAGAAATGGGAGTAATTGAGGAAACATTACTATAATTTGAAACATCGAAAATTTTAACATTTTGAGTCGTGAACGGTGATACCTGGAATTCATACGTACCTAAAGTATCATCCGCGAAAATACGAATCGAATTATTTACGACACTTGAAAAACTTCTCTTATAAAATAATTCTAAATAATCATAATATGCAGTTATGTTCGAATTATTATATAGTGAGGGGAGTGATAAATTTAAAGATAGATTGTTATTTCCTGCATAATTGTAAAAATCATCTTCAAGCACCGGAACCGATCCGTTTAAGACGTTGATATTCATATATATGTGTGAAAATTGTGCAGTAGCGGGGTCAACAGTAACCATTGTCGAATAATCAGAATGATCTTCTTTTATCAAAAATGTAGCTGTATACGAAGGTGAGCCATTTCCAAATCTTAAAGCATAATGTATCGGGGAATTGTCTATTAAACCCGTTAGCTGGCGACTGAATGAAAATCCTGCATCTCCTGCATTTGATACCTGACTTACCCAAAGATTACCGGTAGAACCTAAATTATTTATTTCCGGTTCGTCAAAGAATTTATCTGTAAAACTTTGAAACGGAGTTAAATTTCCGATATTGACAGAATTGACATTTGTGAATCTTTTTCCGTTTAATCCGCCATAAGTCAGAAAATAGAAATTAGATGTGCAGTAATGATTTAAATAATGAGAATATTTTCTCGTTCCGAAAGAGTATTGCCAGTCATTAGGAGAGAGACCATAAAAAAGTATATAATCAGCATCATCGAAATGACCATCGGCTTCACCTTCAACATAAATTCTTATTTCATTTAAATCATCCGTTACAGATGTAAAATTGTCGAATGGTAATTCAGCACCACCATTATTATACATTTTAATTGTCCGTGGGTCGATATCATTCACGCTTATTCCGGCACTTATCAGTAAATTCTTATCAATTTTATAAAATCCGGTTTCTTTTACTTCTACTTTAAAAAAATCACCGTTGCGAAGTACGCTGTTAGTAACATTCGGATGCAAAGGTAAAGAGTTAAACTCTTTTGTTGACCAGTTTTTAGCGATGGAAGAATTCAATGCCAGCCCGTTAAAAAAACTTAACTCTTCTTTACTCAATTGTTTATTTGAGTAAATCGGATTTCCCCCGAAGGTAATTCTAAATTTAATATATGTATATTTCCTTAATGTTTTTGACATCGGGAAGTATAATGCGGGATAAATCTTTGCAACTCCATAATATTTATTTCTTAATTTACCGTTTTGAACCAAACTTAAGGAATTATTGGGATATAAATTATTACTATTATAAATAGTATTATCTTTTGTAAATTTTAAAGATATATCCATCTTATTTACAATTTTAAAAGGAGTGGGAACGGACGGTACATCAATTCCTGCAACATCCGTGTATTTAAAATCAACTATATCAATTTTATTATTTAAATCATTAGTTAGAAAAACAGGGAAAGTTCTGAATCCAAGGTCAGGTTTTCCATAACTTTTCAAATCTTTATAAGAATTCCGGAAATCATAATCATTAAAATATTGCGGAGTAAATTCAATTTCGATATATGAACTATTAGAAGCTGTAATTTTGAAATCCTGTATATTGACTTGTTCTGTTTTTGGTTTTGAATTTACTTCTGAATTTTTCGGAATAACTTTATTAACGTTTACTTTGCTGTTTTGGTTTTGCGAAGGTTTTTTACCGTTGTTTTGAGCAAAGGATACACTATGGAAAACCACAAAAATAAACAAAACTAAAATTTTTACCGATTTCATTGTTTTTAAATAAAATTAATAAAAAACCATTTATTAAAGCACAAAGAAATAATATTCTTTAATAAATGGTCTTATATTTAAAATTCATTATCTAAATTAATTATTTATATTTTAAGCATTATCAAGTATTCGAATAGTTATCTCCTTTCTTTATTACAAATATATATGTAGTATAAAATAATGTCAAGCCTTAAAAAAACCGTAAAAACGAAAATAATTTTATGTGTATCTAATTTGTATTATACTATTAATCTGTTAAAACGCCTGAATAAACAACATTCGTTTTGTAATTATCATGCGATTATTTCCCGTATCATTCACAATAACATATTATTCAATTAAATTAGTTCGTTTTATATTAAGTTATAATTCACTTCTGATTCAATTATTACTAAAACGGGTATCGCTATTTTCTTTTTTTCAAACCAAGCTTATCGATAGCATCGAGATTTTGAAGTGCGTTTTTTGCTGCTTCCTGTTCTGCTTGTTTTTTGGATTTGCCTTTCCCAATTCCGAGACAGTGTTTGGCGAGGTGAACCTCTACAGTAAAAAGTTTATGATGTTCGGGTCCTTCTTCTTTGATAACATAATATTCAGGAATATGGTCAGTATGCGCCTGTGCATATTCAAGGAATTTGCTTTTATGATTTTCATCAAACTGGTTCAGCCATTTGATATCGAGTTTTGCAAATATTTCCTGGTTTAAAAATCTTTTTGCAGCCTCATAACCGCTATCGAGGAAAATTGCACCTATCAATGCTTCATAGGCATCAGCAAGAATCGCATCATAACCTTCCTCAATTGATTTAAGAGCAGTGTTGGAAGCAAGGAGAAAATCCTGCATCTTAATACTTTTAGCTCTTTCGGCAAGAAATCTTTTATTGACGAGAATTGACCTGAATTTAGTCAAATCACCTTCTTCGTTGAGCGGGAAATTTTTAAATAAAAATTCCGCGACAACGAGGTCAAGAACAGCGTCTCCGAGAAATTCAAGTCTTTCATTTGAAATCAAATCGAATTTCAGAGGTTCCTTTCTTATTTTCAAAAAGGAACGATGTGTTAGAGCAGTGATAAAATAATTTTTATCAATTATTTTATATTTAATTGAATCCTGAAATTTTTCAAAATCAATTTTCCTTATGGCTTTAGAAATCGCCTCATCGGATTTTTCTCCTTTCTTAATGAAAGGAATAAAAACCTTTAATTTTTTTAAGGTTTTAAACATAAACAAAGATCGAACACTTATTCAAACGGATATTATTCTTCAAATTTTTTAAAAACTATAGCGGTATTATGTCCGCCGAAACCGGAATTATCGGATAATACGGTTTTAACTTCTTTCTTCAAAGCTGTATTGACTACATAATTCAAATCACAATCGGGATCTTTTTCTTCATAATTAATAGTAGGTGGAATTATACCATCTTTTATAGTTAAAACAGACGTTATCGCTTCAATTGCTCCTGCCGCACCCAGCAAGTGTCCTACCATTGATTTAATAGAATGAACAGGCATTTGATAAGCTCTTTCACCGAATACGGTTTTAATAGCGGCTGTTTCATTTCTATCGTTTGGCGGGGTCGATGTACCATGAGCATTGACAACATCAATATCACCGGCAGAAATTCCTGAATCTTCTATTGCTATTTGCATTGCTTTCACAACACCGGCTCCATTAGGAGCAGGGTCGGTAATATGATGTGCATCAGCAGTTAATCCAAAACCGGTTATTTCGGCATAAATTCTGGCTCCCCTTGATTTTGCATGATTTAATTCTTCAAGAATAAGAGTTGCAGACCCTTCTCCCATAACGAAACCATCCCTGTTTTTATCGAACGGACGTGAAGCTTTTTGAGGAGCATCATTTCTTGTCGAAAGAGCTTTCATAGCATTGAATCCACCGATACCCATAGGACAAATAACTGCTTCGGAACCACCTGTAATCATAATATCGGCATTACCCCTCTGAATAAGCATTACAGAATCAATAATAGAATGGGCTGAAGTAGTGCAAGCTGAAATAGTCGCATAGTTCGGACCTCTGAAACCGTATTGCATTGAAATTCGTCCTGCCGCAATGTCTGCAATCAGCATAGGAATAAAAAATGGACTAATTCTATCCGGATTTCCACCTCTGCTGAACAGAATATTTTGTTGTTTATCATACGTCCACATACCACCTATTCCCGAACCAAATATCACACCTGCTTTATCTTTATCGATGGTTTCGAGATTCAATCCACTGTCTTTCACAGCTTCATTTGTTGAGGCTAATGCATATTGCGTAAAAGGATCAGTCCTTTGAGAGAGCTTTCTGTCCATATAATTTAAAGGATCAAATTTTTTAAGCTCTGCCGCGAATTTTGTATCAAATTCTTTTGTATCAAAATATGTAATGAAATCCACGCCGCTTTTGCCTTCGATGGCAGCCGACCAAAATTCTGATACGGATAAACCAATGGGAGTGACGGCTCCTAAACCGGTAACTACAACTCTTCTTTTCATTAANNACGGTATCGAGGGAATCTGCACCAAGGTCATTAATAAAAGAAGCATCAGTGGTAACTTTGGATTCTTCAACCCCTAATTTATCTACAATGGCTTGTTTTACTTTTGCTTCAACTTCTGCTTGTGTCATTATTTTTTACTCCTTTATTAATTAAATTTAAGTTTATAATTAATCAATATACATAGATTTTTAAAATATTTAAAGTGAAAAGTGATGGTAAATTGAAAATGATATTATATTGTATTTTAATGCTTTTATACCCTATCATTGTGTTTTCCGCCGGATATTATAATCTGATGTTGTTCTTTTGGATAATCTATTCGGGAAAATGGAACGAACGGCATTCCTTTAACTTCCGCGTTCTTTGCGTCC
>PNBM01000213.1 GCA_003135995.1 Ignavibacteriota bacterium
ATATTATTTATTTAATACGAAGCAGGTCAAATTTTTATTTGACCTGCTTTTCTTTTTTTATTAAATTCTTTTTAATATATATTTATGAAAGCGCAAATCCCATTTGCTCATCTCAATTAAACTTTTATAAATTTCGTGATGTCAAAAGGTCAACAAATGTTTCACAAAAATAATATTGAAGAAAAATGAAAACTCAAAATTCAAAACAGTTAATATATTTATTGTCTTTTTTTATAATTTTAATTTTTGGACTATACGTATCAGGATGTTCGGATAACAGCTCAGTAAATAATCCAACCCAATCAGTGACTAACGATAATGATTATTTAAAATCGGTTGTTTCATCAGGTTATGATAATAATCAGGTTAATGAAGATAATCTGATGTCACAGGTAGTAAATGACCTGAACACGGGACCGGTTAACAATGACCAGGCTTTCCCGGGATTACCGATAGATTCTCTGAAAAAATGGGGACGAAGGATTTCGAATGTTAATGTTAATTATTCCATAACAGACTACGGGGATACAATGAAAGCTGTAAATATAACAAGGACTATTAACGGAAATTATATTATTATCGGAACAAAGAACGGCGTAACAGATTCTGTTAACAAACCATACACTGAAGTATTTTTCAACAATGTTAAATTCAAGCGAATTGAAAGAGAAACTAATCCAAGAATGAACTGGAGATTATATCAAATTTCTATGTTAAACGGCGGAACGACACAGCCACAAGTCGGAAGTTCTCAGGTAATGATTACGAAAATCGAACTTTATCAGGATAATTTCAGCATGCCGCGTTACACTTTTAACGGTCCCGATTTTCAAAATAAAAATATTTTTACCACGATGAAGTTCGGCGGAACAGGAATCCCGCAAATTGACCGCGAGGATTCGGTTTATATAAAAGTTTATACAACTTCGCAACTTGCTCCTGTTGACATTGTTGCGTGGCACTGGCCATTGAATACGNNCCGGCTTTCATAGGGTTCAATTTGATCTTTTAAGTCAGACCGGTGGTGGACCGTATGAAAGAGTATATGCGAAATCGATTAAGGTATTTCATTTACACCGTTTAGGAAGCTTTAATGGCGACATAAGCGCCTCGACGCATGAATCTTTGTGGGATGATGATATTAATAAATTTGCTTCGAGTGAAGTTGGTTTTCCATATCGTGTAACGAGATAAATTATTTTTTCATTATGAAAAAGTCAGGTAAATCACATTTTACCTGACTTTTTTTTGTATTGGACCCGTGGAATTATAATCAAATATTAAACTTTAATATAAATGCATCTGTCTAAACACAAATGAATCTTTAATTAAAATTTTATTATTATGAAAATAACTCGTTTTACTTTAATAAACACTTTTCTCGGTTTACTATTAATCTCCATTTTCTCCTTACTTATTACAAGCTAGAATAAAGATAATAGCGTTCAAAATCAGGAGATGACCGATAATCAATATATTCAAAGTGTAATTACAGGAGGATATAACACCGGAAACACGGTGGAAGATAATCTCTCTGCACAGGAAATAAAGGACCTCGATAATGGAGGTGCTGTAAAAGATAATGATAACGGACCTGATAATATTATTGACTCTCTTTACAAATGGGGAAGAAAAGTCGTCGATGTAAATATACATTATGATATTTCTACTTCCGGCGATACTATGTATACTGTGAATGTGACGCGGACAATAACAGGATATTATGTGATTATCGGATACAGCGGCGGAACCATTGATTCTGTTCACAAACCTTATACCGAAGTATTTTACAGAACGGTTATATTCANNGAGAGTTTACCAGGTTTCAAATCTGGATGGCGGGACTACTTCACCACAAGTCGGAACTTCACAGGTTCAGATAACGAAAATTGAAGTTTATAATTCTACAGGTACAATTCTCTATACATTTAACGGACCGGATTTCCAAAACCAATTATATACAACAATGCGTTTTGGAGGCTCGGGAATACCGTCATTTAACAAGGGAGAACAACTTACTGTTAAGGTTTATACAACGTCACAAATGGCTGATACTGATTATGTTGCATTCCATTGGGCAAGAAATACATTCGGATTCCACAGAGTTCCTTTTGTTCTTGAAAGTCAAACCGGTATGGGACCTTTTGAAAGAGTTTATACAAAGACTTTTTCAATTTATCAAAATCATTTAACAGGATGCTTTAATTCTTTTATAAGTGCTTCGACTCACGAATCTTTATATAATGATGACCCTTCAAAATTTGCATCTGATGAAGTTGGGATTCCGTATAAAATTTTAAATTAAAAGATTAGATGAATATATTTAAACTCTAAATATTTAATTTCCTGATAAAGAATAAAACATTAATATAAAGAGATGTTTTTAATAAGAAAACATCTCTTTTTTTATATACTGATTAAGGAATTTTTAAAATTTTTAAACGTTTTATAATAAAGGAGGTTAAAAATAGATGAAAAAATTAAACCCATTTCCATAAGTAATGTTTTTTTATTGTTTTACATTTTAATTTAAGCAACCTCTTCTTAAATTTAATTTAAAATATAATTTAAATTATGTTACTACATATTCACCCTGACAACCCGGACGAAAGAAAAATAAGAATAATTTCAGAATGCTTAAAAGACGGAGGAGTAATAATTTATCCTTCCGATACAGTTTATACTTTTGGATGTGATATTTATCAGCCTAAAGCTGTTGACAAAATCAGTAAAATCAAAGGTATTGACCCGAAAAATGCCAATTTCTCTTTTATATGTTATGATTTAAGTCACCTGTCGGATTTTGTTTTCAGCATAGACACAACACTTTACAGGGTAATGAAAAAAGCTACCCCCGGACCGTTTACTTTTATTTTGAGAGCAAACAGTAATGTACCAAAAATATTTCAAAGCAAGAAAAAGACGGTCGGAATCAGAATTCCCGATAATAAAATATGTAAATCAATTGTTAAGGAATTAGGAAATCCGATAATGTCATCTTCACTTCACGATGATGATAACATTGTTGAGTATACAACCGACCCCGAATTAATTAACGAAAAATATAACAATTTTGTGGATATAGTCGTCGATGGAGGTCATGGAGGAAGAAAACCTTCAACGGTGTTAGATTGTTCAAATGGAGAAGTAACAATAGTCAGGCAAGGATTAGGAAATATTCACGAGTTTATATAAAATATTAAAATTGAAAAATATTAATCGGGTTTTTTTATATTGCCTCAAATCCAATTAAACTCATTAAAATAATTCATTCGAATTATTTGTTATTATCTTAACTAAATATTAATAATATTTTTTGAATTTTTTCGTAATTTTAAAAATTATAATTTAATTAAATTTTTTATATTATATGATTGATACCATACTGTCCCGAAGAAGCATCAGAAAGTTTAAGAATATTCCGATTAAGGAAGAAGATATAAGAACGTTATTGAAATGTGCAATGGCAGCACCTT
This sequence comes from Ignavibacteriota bacterium, assembly GCA_003135995.1. GTDB lineage: Bacteria > Bacteroidota > Ignavibacteria > Tepidaquicellales > Tepidaquicellaceae > FEN-1257. Next base: position 3,477 of record PNBM01000213.1, read on the forward strand.
CAGCCGGTAATGAGCAACCGTGGCATTTCATAGTTATAAATAACCGTGAAATTCTGGATAAAATACCGAAGTTTCACCCTTATTCAGAAATGTTATATGAAGCTTCGCTTGCAATAGTTGTGTGCGGAGAAAAAAGTTCAGAGAAATATAAAGGACGCATCCCGCTTGATTGTTCAGCCGCATCGGAAAATATTCTGTTGGCTGCGCATTCTCTCGGACTTGGAGCTGTATGGTTGGGAGTTTATCCCGAAGAGCAGAGAATTTCAGATGTATCGAAATTACTTGAAATACCTGACGGAGTCATTCCGATTTCGCTGATTGCAGTAGGATATCCGGATGAGAAAAAGGAACCATCAAACAGATTCAAAGAAGAAAGAATTCACAAAAATAAATTTTAAATTACAATAATAATAATGGATAAAATTAACTGGACGAAAAATTTTAACGGTGCCATTACGATTTGTGATGAAACCGGAATTATAGTTGAAATGAATAAAAAAGCAATAAAAACTTTCGAATCTGACGGAGGAGAAAAATTATTAGGAACGAATATTTTTGATTGTCATCCTGAACCATCAAAGACAATTTTAAAAGAATTAATACAAAATAAGAGAACGAATGTTTATACTATCGAGAAAAAAGGTGTGAAGAAATTAATTTACCAGTCACCTATATTTGAAGACGGAGAANNAAGAACCTGATACAAATTATTTTAATGAAGACAAGTAGTTTTATTATATTTCTATCCATTGTTTTATTAGTTTATGGTTCACTGAATTATTATATTTTCATTCGTGGCTGGCAGGCTATTCCCCGGATTTCTTTGCTGAGAACCAATTATTTAATTCTATTCCTGATATTATCTTCATCTTTTTTTGCAGGAAGAATTCTTGAAAGATATTATCCTTCAATATTCTCGGACATATTGGTTTGGATAGGCTCATTCTGGCTTGGAGCTATTCTCTATTTTTTCCTTATAATAATTTTCTTAGATATCTTAAGACTTATTAATAATTCTTTTCCGTTTTTCCCTGCATTTGCAACATTTGATTATTTAAAAACAAAATCGGCGGTGCTGATGATAAGTATATTAGCCGTTTTTGTATTGCTCGGTTTTGGGTTTATTAACGCAAAAAATCCCGTTATAAAAGAATTAAAATTAAATGTGAATAAATCAGCGGGTAATTTAAAAGTATTAAATATTGTAATGGCTTCTGATATACATCTTGGCACGATAATCGGGAAAAACAGACTGAAAGAAATTGTTGATAAAATTAACGGATTAAATGCAGACATCGTTTTATTACCGGGTGATATTGTTGATGAAGATGTAGCACCAATAATCAGAAATGATATTGGTAGTATTTTAATACGAATTAAATCTAAATATGGTACCTATGCAGTAACAGGAAATCACGAATATATAGGCGGAGTTGAGCCTGCCGTAAATTATTTAAGTGAGCATAATATAAATATACTCAGGGACAGTGTTTTAAAAATTGATGATTCTTTTTACCTGGTCGGAAGAGAAGACAGAAGCATATCTTCATTTGCCGGGAAAAAACGGAAAGAATTATCAGCATTACTTTCTGAGACCGATAAAAGTTTACCGATTATTTTAATGGACCATCAGCCATTCGGGCTTGATTCGGCAGTTAAAAACGGAATTGATATGCAAATTTCAGGTCATACACACAACGGACAACTTTTTCCAATCAATTTAATTGAAAAATTTATTTTTGAATTAAGCAGCGGATATCTGAAAAAAGAACAAACACATTTTTATGTATCCACAGGAGTCGGTACGTGGGGACCGCCGGTAAGAATCGGCAACAGACCTGAAATAGTAAATATAAAACTTTTATTTATCGAGCAATAATTATTATCCTATCAACCTGATATTAGTAGTAGTAGGTTTATTTTTTGAATGTGAATAAATAGCATAACGTATTGCGTCCATCGCATGGTCATTGAATTTTATTGGTTCATCAAAAATATTTCCGTCCTTATCCTGTTTGTAGCAATATGAAAGGACCTCTTTATTTATATTAACATTTTCAGTATTGCTGTAGATTTTGCAGGTCTTTATAAAATCAATCCCGTCTTTAACACTTTTATTTGAAGTAAATACATTAAAGCCCGCTTTTTTAAATTCTTCTATTCTGTTCGATTCAGATGAATCGCAATAGATACAATCTGTATTCTTTATATTAAATGATTTAATCTTATTTATCAAATCCGAATTAGTCAATCCGGATTTGTAAACAAACTCTTTTAAATAATAACATTTATCTTTGATTTGGATTTCGATAAATGCAGTTGGATTATTAAAGCCAAAATCGAGACCATATATAATTTCATCAGGAACTTCGGGATAAGATTCGAGAATCACGAACGGCTTATAAATAATATTTTTTAATGTCCCCCACTCACCGAGTGCATAAATATTATAATATTCCGAATCCTGTTCTTTTAAATTATTCAAAACATTTATATAATCAGTATCGATATATTTATTATCTTTATAAGTTGTTTTAAGTTTAAAAGAATCCTGAAAATTTTTTGTGTTCAGCCAATGATAGACGTTAATCGGATTATAAGTCAAAAGTATTTGTTTATATGAATTTGTAATTCCTCTGAGCCTTAAATCAAGCTGGTTAAAATCGTTGATATCAAGCTCCGTAGCCTCTTCAACCCAGATAGAAGTAATTCCGAAAATAGATTTAAGCTTCTCCCTGTCATCAAGTCCTGCGGTCAGAAATTCACTTCCCGTTAATATATTCCTTATCAGCATATCACTGTCTGTTATCTTAAAGTATCTGCTAAGCCCTGAGGAATAAATCATAGCTTTCAATAAATTAAACTGTGAGTGTCTTATCGTTCTTGCAACTTTCCTTACGAGCAGAAATTTGTGTCTGCTTTCTCTGATTGACCTGTAGATTAATTTCTGAGAAGCAAAAACACTTTTGCCCGAACCTGCACCGCCAAAGAGATGCAGATACCTTGACCTGTTTACGAGCAAAGGCTGAAAAACAGGATTCACATCATCAGTTAAAAATTTAAATAATATTTTCTTCTTTATACCCATGTATCAGATAATTTTAACTGGACTTCTACGACTGTCTCTTCCGTATCTTCTTTCTCTATTTTCATAGGCATCCATCCAAACCTGCATTTCATCATATACATCCAGACCTGGAAGCTAAATTTACCGGCTTTTCCATTCATCAAATCAATAGCTTTAGTTTCCCAGTAATATAAAGATGCCTGCATTGCTTTTTTAATTTTCTGCTTTTGAAAATCATTTTTATTTATGCAGTCTACATCATTTGCAAAACTCTCTATCAACATATAATCACAATCCTGAAAAGATTTTTCAGAATAACCTTTTTTTAAATGCTCACAAAAACTATTGATTAATTTTATTTTGTGTCGTGTTTCATTCTGAATTGTTAAATCATTCGGTATTAATTGTAATGATTTCGCTCGTCTGTTTTTCTTCTTTTTCATAAATATTTTTTTTCAATAAAAATAAATATAACAAAAGAAAAAAAATAAAATATTGATATTTCGAAAAATATTCAGGTTTCTTAAACTTATAATTAATTAGTTATTTATATAATAGATGTGCTAATATTGAAAAATCAGGTCGGCTATTTTATATGGAAGATATATTTAAATAATTTTCAACTTATGAGCTTAATCTCCTCTTCCTCTTCGGTAGAAGATTTATCGAGTAGTCCCTGGTTTAAAGATTTTGTTGCTTTAGCACCGAGTGATTTTATATTTTCAATTTGCCTTACAATATTACCTCTGCCGTCGTATNNTCGTATAATTTTTTCATTGCTTCGGAATATGAGTTTTTTGTTTCATCAATTTTTTTACCAATATTAATCAAGTCATCAACAAAACCCACAAATTTATCATACAATGCACCGCTCTGACGGGCTATTTCCATTGCATTCTTATTTTGATTTTCCTGCTTCCAGATATTTGAAATCGTTCTTAATGTTGCAAGAAGTATTGATGGGCTGACTATAACAATATTTTTTTCGAATGCATCATTCCATATTGTAATATCTTCCTGGCTTGCAAGTGCCATAGCGGGCTCGATTGGAACGAACATAATCACAAAATCCATGCTTGATAAATCATAAATATACTGATAGTTCTTTTTACTTAATTCTTTAACGTGGTTGCGTATTGAAGCGATATGCTCGTACAGAGATACTTTACGAAGAGCTTCATCTTCCTCGGAACAGAAATTTTCATATGCAGTTAATGAAACTTTTGAGTCGATAATAATATGCCTGTTCTCAGGTAAATTTATAATAACATCTGGTTTTTGTCTTTTACCTTCTTCACCTGTGAACGTTGATTGTACCGAATATTCCCTGTCCCTTGTCAGTCCTGATTTTTCCAATATGCTTTCAAGAATGAATTCTCCCCAATTACCCTGAGTCTTCGATTCTCCTTTTAAAGCCCGGGTCAAATTCGTCGCATCTTTGCTCATTTGCTGATTCAGGTCGTGAAGATTTCTTATCTGTTCTGCAAGTGCCGCTCTTTGTTTCGATTCATCCACATAAACCGTATTAACTTTTTCTTCAAACAATTTTATTTTTTCGCCAAGAGGTTTTAACAACTGGTCTATATTATCCTTATTTTGTTGTGTGAATTTACTGCTCTTTTCATCAAAAATTCTATTTGCAAGATTTTCAAATTCTTTTGTGAATCTTATCTGCAATTCTTCCAGCTCGCCTTTTTGTTCCTGCAATTTTTCTTTTAGATTTTTATTGTTGGCAGATTCACTTGAAAGTTCGTTGATTAATTCTTTTTCTCTTCCGCGTATTTTATCAATATCAGCTTTAGATGACTCCAGTGCATCATTAAGAAATTTACTTCTCTCTTCAGATTTACCCAAATTTGTTTTTAATTCTGATATCTGAATGTTTAATTCATTTGCTTCCGATTCCGGAATGCCTTTAACATTTTGGGATTTCAACTTAAATATTAAAAATCCTACGAGAAATCCTACAAGAATACCTATTATTAAGAAAATAATTTCCATATTATTTTAAATTAAACCTTTAAACAAAATTAACTGTTTATTATCGAAAAAAGTATAACAAATGGAAAATCAAATAGCGGAATTATATCTGCAAAATATAAAAAAACTTTTAAGGGAATATAAGAAAATGGGTGAAGGAGCTATGGGTCAAATTTCTGACGAACACGTGAATATCAGTGAAAATGAAAACTCGAACAGCATAGCTATAATCGTAAAACATTTATCCGGCAACATGCTTTCACGCTGGTCTGATTTTTTAAATTCTGACGGTGAGAAAGAATGGCGGGACAGGGACAGTGAATTTGAAGGTAAGATTGAAAATAAAACCCAATTATTTAAAAAATGGAATGAAGGATGGGAATGTTTATTCAAAGCTGTTGACCCTTTAACCGTGGAGGATTTAACTAAAATAATTTTTATCAGAAAAGAGCCGCATAATGTAATCGAAGCAATCAACAGGCAGCTAACGCATTATTCTTATCATATCGGACAGATAGTATATCTTGCTAAAGCAGTAGTTTCAAATAACTGGAAATCACTTTCGGTACCTAAAAACAAATCAAGAGAATTCAATAAAACGAAAGGTATGTGATTCAATGTTAAATGTTAAATGTTAAATGTTAAATTAAAAATGGCCTTAAACGCACCGACAAGTCAGGATAAACTCCAGTCGTAAAAGCAACACGCAATGGTCGCAAAGAAAAATTATTAGATTAATTTCTCACGTGATATTACATTAGCTATTAAATGTTAACACGTATATATTATTGTAAGTTAACTTATAATTCTAAAAGTTTATTATTGTTTATATGACATTATAATCCACTTCCATATAAGGGAAGGGGGATAATTATTTAATTAATATAAGCTTCTTTGTTACCTTGAAGTCACCGGATTGTAATGTATATAAATAAATTCCGCTTGGGAGCTCGTTAGTGGTTACAGGATTATTTGGAAATTGAGTTTCATAAGTGCCGGCTTTTTGGAATTCATTGACGAGAGTTGCTACCTCACGACCGAGAACATCAAATACTTTTAAGGTTACAAATTTTGAATCTTTAATCTGATATCTTATAATCGTTGTCGGATTAAACGGATTCGGATAGTTCTGGAATAAAAAATAACTATCAGGAATTATTTCATCAATTTTCTTAACATTTACAAACATTGGATTTAAGCTGAAATTAATTGAATCTATAATACTTGTTGGAGTAACATTAACAAATGTGCTATCTCCTCCAAATCCGAGTCTGTCAACGATGAATTTTAAATTTCCTGTAGCTAAGGATTGAATATGATATCTTCCGTTACCGTCCGAAATTGTACAGCCAACAAAAGAATTTCCATTTATCGCATAAACGTTTGCATCTTTCAAGCTGGGAATAGGATTCATATTATGCTGAACTATTCTTCCACTTACTGAATTGTTTGCAGTAGTTGTATTCATTCTGAAAACACTTACATTAATATTTGTAAGATTTCCGGTTGGATAAAGTATAGTTGCGTTTCGCCAGTATGTTGTAGACGGATAATATGTAGTAACATAGTCAACCTGTCCCGTTGAACTCGGATAAACACCTATATCAAGCGAATCATTCGGAATATTGACCATCACGTAATTCCCGTTTGGTTGTATCTGTGCCGAATCAAGAAAAATAATATTTCCGCTGTTTTTATCGAGCTTAAAGGCTTTGACTGTTCCGGATGTTACAATTTGATTATTGTCATTATATTTTACATTTCCTGAAATTGAATATAACGAAGGATTGGTGATTAAAAATGAATATAAAGCAGTAGAATCCTTAGTATGTTGAGTTGAAGCACTTCTTGCAATTATCCTGTAATATATCCGGTCACCCGGAACAACCTGGGAAGTATCGGAATTAAATATTCCCGACCAGTTATAACCGCTTCCTTGTGTTAAATTAAACTTCGAAAAAGAACCGGAATTTTTATTCCACCTCACCCAAACGCTGTCAACCCCGAACGGTTCAGAAGCAATACAATATACCGTTACAGGCCAAAGGTTCTTTGGTGTATTCCCTATTGGAGTATGAGTAATGACAGGTTTTGATGTGTCTGAAGCCATAACAACAAACATATATAGAGTCGTAGGAGCGCCCGACGGAGCAACTGCTACTCTTCCAATCATATCTGTTATTTTTATATAATATCTGTAAGTAGATGTTGTACCATTACCGGGAATACTGCCTGTCCAGTTATCTCCACTGGAATTTGTCATATTTACGCTATCAGTAACAACAGGGTTATTTCTTGACCAGTATATTTTGGCTGATGCTATTGTTGAACAAACGTCAGAAATAATTACCGTGACAACATAGGGTCCGTTATAATTTTGAGTATTTGGAAGCGGAGTATGAACTAACTTTGGACCTGCAAGACAAGGGATTGCAAATCCGTCAACTTCACAGCCGAAATTTCCAACAAATGTAGTTGCACCTGTTACAGTATCTATTCTGCGAAGTTCGCCCATATTAGTAGTGTAATTAAATGCGGCTAAGTATCCGGTGTCTGATTCTCTGTCCCATGACATCCCTTGAGCATACTGTGCTATGAAGCCGGTCGGACCAAGTAAATTACCATTTTTATAAATTTGCGATTGTGTTGTAGAACCGGTAATCATATGGCCATACAAATTTCCTTTGTTACTAAACGCAATATCAGTTAATATTCCGGGACCAATATTACCACCTAAAGGTGTAAATACTCCTGTCGTAAGGTTTATTGTTCCAATCTTGTTCGTTACCGTATTATAATCTGAAGCATACATAGTTGAGGTTGTTCTGTCCCATGCAAGACCTGTAATAGATGAAGCGCCGATAACAGTTGCAACCATAGTGATAGTACCAGTTGATGTATCTATTTTTACGAGAGCATTTGTATTATAACGCACTCCCCACCAGTGGCCGCTTCCATCGAAGCAACCTGCCTGTATATAGTTGGCGCTTTGCGGATCCGAAGCAAGTGAAGTTAATACAGAAGGATTATTCAAAAAAAACTTAAAAGGACCAAGCGGTACAGCCGTTCCATTTACATTATAACCAAATGCCCTGCTATTCCATGCGAGAGGACCTGCCGGTGATAATACAACCGCCGGAAGCGGATTCATTATTTTCGGAGCTATACCAAGAGAAAGAGTATTTACTCTATCCTGAGCATTAGAATTAATATAACAAAAAAACAAGAATGCGAAAAAAAACATTGTTCGTTTAAACATTTTTTCTCCTAAAAATTATTTAATATTAAAATTATTTTTTTATATTTTCAAAATCTTTTATTGAATAACCGCTTTTCCAGAAAGTGTTGAAAACTATTTTCATACTTTCCGCATAGTTTTTATTTCTGATTATAATATCGGCTTCTGTGTGACGCGGAAGAGAGCGGTCGGAAATATTAGTAAAGACAATTTCACCATCTATGATGGTTATATTCGGAACCTGTTCTTTGCTGATTTTTATTTGTTCTCCGCTCTTCTCGTATTTTTTCAGAATCTTAATGAATTCATTTCCTGTTGCTTTAACCCATTTATCTATTTTTAATATTTTATAATCGTCACCATATTCATAAATAGATTTTATTACTCCGCCTTTTTTATAAAATTCTTTTGCGAAATTATCAATTTCGTCAGACAGATATATTTCAGGTCTGACCATAAAAAGAATTTCTTTGTTTGCTTTTTTCAGGAGTTCGATTAATTTTACTTCACGATGTTTATTATATCCCCTGATGAGTTCAACATTTATGATTTTACTTTTATCGTTTTGTTTAGTCTGATAAAGAGGTTTTAAATCTTTGAAAGTTTTTTCGAGAGTAGAAAGTTCATTTTCTTTTTGAAGTTTGATATTCCTTTGTATTTTATCAAAAACAATATCCGGGTCAATCATTTCATAATTAAGAATTGTATTGGTTTCAATTTCATTTATGTATCCTTTTTCAACAAATGATTTTAAAATATTATATACATCAGTCCGTCTGATGCCCGCATTGTCAGCTACTTCGGAGGCGCTCATAAGCTTACCCTGCAGAATGGATATGAATACTTTTGATTCATATTCTGTAAATCCGAGAGAGCGGAGCTTATTTATTATTTCCTCCATAATAATATTGTATTAGATTGGAACTAAGACAATATTATTATTTTGAAAACAAAAGTCAAGCACTTTTTTCAAGTATTAAAGTTGTAAAGTGGTAAAGTAATAAAGCAAAGAAGTTAAAGAAGTTAGAGAAGTTAAAGAACAGTAGCAAGTAGTTAGTAGTTAGTAGAATATTGATTGCTCAACATATCCCGACTAGTCGGGACGCAAAGAACGCGAATGTTGNNTGTATAAAAAATATAAATGAAAAACCCCATCCATTCAAATAGAAAGGATGGGGTTAAAATATATTTTTTCGTATTCAGATTATTTTCTCGTATTCAAACTATCTTTTAGTTCTTTCAGTTTCGCAAGTATATATTGTGCTGCCTGAGTTTCATAAGACTGTTGCTTGGTTTCAGAAAGCACCTGAGTCGCTATTTTTTCTGTTTCTGCCGACATTTCATTGAACTTAGNNTTTGTTCTCCTGCATTCAGATACAACTCAGCAACAGAAAACATCATTCTGAAGTCCATCGGAATTTTAGCTTTCGGAAACTGCTCTTCCATTTTATCGAGAGTTTTTAAACACAACTCTTTATTATTCAGAACATTCATATCATAATTAGCAAGAGACATATATGCCATACGGTAACTATAATTAGCTGTTCTCTCCTGATTTTCTTCAAGGAAAATTTTCGGGTCATTAAAGCATCTGATTATAAAACCTCTTTGAAATTCTTTATTCGGAGTTACATTACCCTCGAGCAATGATTTTGAAGTAAGCTCAAGGTTTACGTTTTCACCTTTATCAAACTGAACAGGCGTCAATCTGTATGCTAGACCTTCAAGCTGTAAATAGCTATCGAGTCCGATTCTGCTTCCTGCGTCGCAAGTCAATGCAAAATAGATTGGCCGCTGCCATTTATTTTGTTCAACAATATCTTTTATATAATAATCCTGGTTTCTAATGCCTTTAACATTTCCTTCTCCGATTGTGGAATTCATAAACCAGGAAATTTTGCCTTTATTAATTACAGCTGAATCTTTAATTCCAAATTCTTCATAAGCACTTTTCGGAACAGGTAAATCGATTGTATGCGGTTTAAATTCCATAGGCTGCAGTTTATCAATCGCATCATCTGAAATACTCATTGCAACTTTTTGAGAACCATAAGGAGTTGTATTTTTTAATTGTTTCGGATACCAGTTAGTATTTATCAAACTCAAATTCGCAATTCTGACATCACGTCTTACACCTTCTACATCCTGAATATACCAGAGAGGGAAAGTATCATTATCACCGCAAGTAAATAATACAGCATTCGGTGCACAGCTCTGTAGAATGTTATAAGCATAATCCCACGGAATCCAGTTTTTAGAGCGGTCGTGTTCAAAATAATTTGTTTGTAACATTCTTATCGGTGAAAATATTAATCCTAAAATTAACACAACCGGTGCTGCTGCTCTGACAATATTCGGTTTAGTCTCCTGAATAGAATCTATTATGCCGCGGATTCCGAGAGCAATCCAGATTGCAAATACAAAGAAACTGCCTGCATAAAAATAATCTCTTTCCCTCGGTTGTGATTGCTGCTGGTCCTGATAAAAACAAATCAGGAATCCCATTACAATGAAGACCGTCAGAAATACGGTAGCCATTTTCCAGTCTCGTCGGAAGTGAGAAAACACGCCGAACATTCCGAGAATAAATGGAATTGCAAATAATTTCGAAAGGTCAACTCCTTTATCCTGAATCCAGGATTCACGACCAATAAAATTCCAGAATAAATATCTGTCATACTGATGATGTATCTGCCATTTCAACAAATATTCGAGGTCACTCGAATAATTCGTCCAGACCTGTCTGTGCTGGGGTTCACTCGAATATCTTCTTTTAAAAGTCGGGAATTCTCCGTATTGTTCACGGCTTAAATACTCTACAAGATGAGATAAATTTTTTGGTTCATCTTCATTCATTGGTGTTTGTTTATTGGAACGAATAATAACCAATGTATAAATCGAGATGCCGAGAATCGCGAACAAAGCAGTTGCGGAAGCAAGATTAAGCATTGGTTTTTTATTTTTAACAGACCAGTAAATCAGGTAACCTAAAGCNNGCTGATAAAATCAATAAAAATACAAGACAGTTGACAATCAAATCCTGTCCAACCACAGTTTCGATAACATTAGGCAAATATTTTACGATACCGGGGTATGCGAATAAGTTAATACCGAATCCAACTATGAAGGGCCAGTATAATGAACTTCTTGTAAAAATCTTTTTTCTGAACAAAGCCATATAGGCAACGCTGACAATCAATAAAACCATTTTAAAAGTGGAATCAAAGGAACGAAACTCCGTCGGTGTTGGTGGAGTATTTTTTGTTTGTGTACCCCATAAAAAGAAAGATACAACCACTAAAATAATTATTTGTATTAATAAGAGTTTACCGGATTCTTTCGCAGCCACTTCATCTTTCGTATATTTCTTCATCACTACAAGCATGCCAAGAGGAACTGCCGCAAGCACGCTCATCAGGTGAACACCGGGTGATAAACCAATTATAAACGCAACGAGTACAATCAGACGTTCATTTCCGGGTTCATCAGCTTTTTCATACCAAACCATTAACAACCAAATCATCAACGTAAAGAGAAACGTACTAAATCCGAAGACGTTGGATTCCGTAGCATTAAACCAAAAAGTGTCAGACCATGCGAGTGATAAGGCACCTGTTGCAGCAGCAATATAAGTGACTGCATAATCAAAATTATTTTGATTGTCACCTTTATATTGATTTATTAATCTGACAGCAACCAAATAAACGAACAGAACCGAAAAAGCACTTGCAATAACGGTCAAAGTGTTAACCCTGAAACCAATATTGGCGGCGAATGGAATTAAAGTTGTAACTTTATTTATTAATATAAATAAAGGTGCTCCGGGAGGATGAGTTACCTGGAGAAAAAATGAAGCCGCCGAAAGTTCACCGCAATCCCAGAATGAGACTGAAGGCTGAACCGTCATAAAAAACACAATTACCGTAATGACATAAACTAACAGTCCGATAATTTTATGAAGAAGCTTATGATTCATTATTTTAAATTAATTTATTTTGAAATTTAAACTTATTTACGTAAAATACCTCGATTACTTTTTTCTATAAAATTAAGTATTTCGTTGACTTCATCATTCAACTCAAAATCCGATTTGATTTTAATAATTGCGTCACTGAAATTTAAACCTGCACTATATAATACACGATAAACTTCTTTAATTTCTGCAATTTTATCTGCCGAAAAACCTCTTCTTTTCAATCCAATAACATTAAGTCCCAGATATCTTAATGGGTCTCTGCCTGCAAGTATATACGGAGGTACATCTTTTTGAACTTTTGCACTCGATTCAATCATCGTATGTTTGCCGATTTTACTGAATTGATGAACACCAACAACTCCGCCTAAATTTGCATATTCACCAATCTCTACATGTCCGCCGAGATTAACAAGATTAGTAAGCGTGACATTATCGCCGATGATATTATCATGACCTATGTGTACGTGGTTCATAATATAGCAATTTTTTCCAATTACTGTTTTATAGCTGTATTTTGTTCCTCTGCAAATTGTAGTTTGTCCTTTAATAAAAGTACCTTCTCCGATTTCCGTTGTAGTATTTTCATTATTATAAGTAAAAGAATTAGGCCAAACTCCAATTGAAGATGCATGTAAAATTCTAACATTGTCAGCTATACGAGCACCGTTTCCGATAAATGCGGATGGACCAATTTCGACATTATCACCGATTTCCACATCGTCTTCAATGACAGTAAACTCTCTGATAATTACATTTTTACCAATTTTAGCTTTTGGACTGATTGAAACTAAAGACATATATAATATTAAATCCTCAAATATGAAATAAATAATTACAAAGTTAAGCAATTAAATCTTAAATTGTAGTAGTAAATTCGGGTAGAAAAATTAAAAATATTCTAAGTTTAGGAAGGATGCCGGAAATAACAAAACAGAATTAAATTTAATATTGTTTGAAAATTATCTGTTCCCCTTCTTTCATTATTTTTACTCTGTCTTTTAAATCAGCATAACCGGATTCAGGGTCGCCCAAAATATTACGCAAAACATCGACGGGATAATTAGAATCTCTGAAATATTCAAGCGCACCATAATGCATTGGAATCATATATTGTGCTTTAATATCGGAAAATACCATCAAAGCTTCTCTTGAAGATGTATGGTATTTCATTCCGGCAGAATCACAGTTTCTGCACGGACCAACCGGTATAAAGGCAAGGTCAATTTTAAAATTTTCGCCTATTTTTTTAAAAGCAGAACTATCATAACCCGTATCTCCCGCAAAATAAATACATATATCTTTGTATTGAATAATATAGCCCGTTGCACCTTCAGTTTTCCATGTATACGCATCAAATATATATCTTCCTCCCGTGTGCATCGCATAAACAGGTGTGATTTTTAAACTATCGACATAAATGGAATTTCCCGCCGGATGTCCGGGATTTACATTTCTGTTATCGAGTCTTAACAAATTAAAATTATAATCAGGCAGATATTCTTCAAGACCATACGGAAAAACAAAATTTACATTTGGAAATTTTTTATCAAAATAATTCAGGCTGAAAAAGTTAAAATGGTCTAAATGTGAATGAGAGACAAATATAAAATCAAGTTTTGAAATATTTTGAATATCTATTCCCGGTTCTACTTTTCTCATAAATATTCCTTCAATACGGGAATTGAAAAACGGGTCGAATATTAATTCTTTATCATACAACTGAACAAGCATCGAAGAATGCCCTACCCATAGCACTGAAAGTTTAGTTTTAATATTATAAGGTTCTGTAATTTTATTATAAACTTTATCCGGAGAACTGAAAATTGCATCATCTATGCTCCGGGTAAGAATTCTGAAATAGAAACAANNACGTCGAAAATAATATGAGCAATAAAACTAATAAAGCTGATTTTTTCATAGATAGCTTAGAAATATTTAATATATAACGAAATATTATATTTTGTTCTTGCATTAATATTTTGAGTGTATTGCAGTCCCATCATTCCCGCAAAAAAATAAATACCTCCTTCAATCCCGGTATAATCATAATTGTCCGAATTTTTGTCTTTACGGTAATTATATTTTACGCCGAGCGAGAAAGCAAGATTTTCTCCGTTTTCGGTCAGCGGTAATATTAATCTCGCCCCGGTGCCTATTCCCGCATTCTTTATATTTGAATATATAAAATCAGACGTAGCAATTTCCGGTTGAACGAATATTTCAGCAGNNTGTGAATCTTCTGACAGGATTAATTATAAAAAACTGAACAGGCGAAACAAATTTATTCGTGCGAAATGAAAAATTAACCGGTGTAATATTCCATTTAAAACCAAATCGAATTCGATTATTAACATCGTTACCATCATTAAAAAATGTTGGTGATGGAATTAGCTGCATAATACCCCAATATATATATTTTTTACTGCTGTTTTCTTCCCTGTCCTGTGAAAATAAAATATTAGTAAAGCAAATAAAAATCATCAAAACCAAAACTGTTTTTTTTATCATACTAAATTCAAGAAAATAAATAGGATTTAATAAATTAATATTATAAGCTAACTTATTGAATTATTTAACAAATATAATGCACATAATACACAATAAGCTACTTACCTGAAATGTAAAAAACTATTTTAAAATTATGAACAAATGAATTATTTAAAAGATTACAATATTCTAAAAAAAATATACAATGAAACCGACGGAGAAATTAAAATACCGGGCAGTGAAATCGTAATATACAATAATAAATTTGAATCAAACGGAAATGATATTTATCCGGACAGAAATGAATATGAAAAAAAATATAATGAAAATAAATTAAGAATTAATCTCATCGCCGGAGAAAAAAATATCAAATGTGAAAACACAGAAAAAATATTTGATTTTATTGACCCATTAGTCATTGAAAACAACTCGTTCATTTATCCGTTATATATTAATAGACAAAAAGGAAAAGTAAAATCGGTAATAATTTTACTTCACGGGCTTAACGAAAAAAGCTGGGATAAATATCACACGTGGGCAAAGAAATTAGTCGAGCTCACAGGAAAAGCTGTTCTGATGTTCCCTATTTCTTTTCACATTAACAGAACACCTGCAGACTGGAATGATGCGAGAAAAATGAATGCAGTTTCCAAAGAAAGAAAAAAAATATTTCCCGATATAATAGAAACATCATTTGTAAATGCTGCTATCAGTACAAGGCTTCAGTTTGCTCCGGAAACATTTTTCTGGTCAGGACTGAGAACATACAACGACATACATAAGTTGATAAAACAGATAAGAAGCAATGACAACGAATATATAGAAAAAGATGCAACGTTAGATTTTTTTTCATATTCAATCGGAGCATTTCTGACAGAAATATTATTTTTATCCGATACCGACGGAATATTTAATAATTCAAGAGCATTTCTATTTTGCGGCGGACCCACAATGGACGCTATGTATCCAGTTTCAAAATATATATACGATAATAAAACCGAAGTAGAAATGATTTCGTTTTATGTAAATAACTTCGATGAAAGTATTAAAAGAAATAATGATTTACAGAGATATTTCAGAAATTCAGTTTCTGCAGGGAATGCATTCAAATCAATGCTGAATAAAAATTATTTAACGGAATTCAGAGAAGAATATTTTAACAGATTTTATAAAAATATATTTGCCCTCGCTCTTGAAAAAGATTTCGTAATTCCTCCTTTATCCGTCAGGAAAACTCTGAAAGGGAGAGAAAATAATATTCCTGTTAATGTAATGACATTGGATTTTCCTTACGAATACGACCACGTTAGTCCATTCCCGTTAATTGAAAATATTCAGAAGGAAGTTGATATTTCTTTTAACCGTGTTTTCGAAATAGCCGGAGATTATCTAATTTGACTGATATATAGTCTTATATACATATTCGATATTCTCTATATAATCTTTAAATTTACATTCGATTATTCTTCCCTTATTATCATATTCGCAGTGGTTAACACTCCCTATTTTCCCGTCAACCCCGAAATGTGTTTCTTCAGACGGATTTCCGGCTGCATCATATTTATATTTAATTATCAGATGAATATTATTACTACCGATAAAATTACTACCGACTTCCGTTAAATTATTTTCCTTATCGTATTTGTATTCTTTAACCATTTCTGTAGCGACATTAGAAATCGAATTAATTTCTTTCGTACAATTTCCTCCTTTATCATATTCATAATAATATTTCATCTCAAGAGAATCGTTATGATTATATTTTAATTCCGATAATATGTTCCCGTTTTTGTCATAAGTAAAATAACTGTAATTTATGATTGTTCCTTCGGGATCGTAATATATAAGTTTATCGATATTGTTGTTATCATTATAATCATAGTGTATTCTGAAAGTATAGCTGTCTCCGAAATAATATTTCTTTTCTTTAATTTTTCCATCAGGATTATAATCCGTTGTTACTTTACTCATCTGAATACCATTTTCATAAGACATTGTAACGTCTGTAATTTTTTTACCATCAAAAGTAGTTTCAGTTTTAGTAAACGAAGGATAATAATTAATTTCCGTGAACCTGTTATTATTCCTGTCAAGTATCAGTTGCGAAGCCAGGTCTGATGTACTATCCATCTCTCCATCCTCAATTTCATATCTGAATGTTACCTCCGATTGCAGATTTAAAGTGTAGAATCTTTCTATTTTTTTTGTTATCGCCAAATCTGATTCTTCAATAAGTTTTTCCTGACAATATGTATTGATGGAAAAAATAAAAATTGTAATCGCAGCAAGTAATATTTTTAAATTCATAGTTTAGTTAAATTAAATATAATATTTATACAATGACGGACATTTTGAAGTCAATTTTTTTTCACCGGACCCGGGGAATAAATCGTTCGTCAGGATTTTAAAGCGATATTTTCAATTTTCAGTCTTTTAGAAATGACAATGATATTTAAAATTGTAAATAAAATTGATGTGATATATAATCCGAAAATCAAAGGTATAATTAATATTTCAAAAAAAACTATTATATAATTTGGATGCTTGATATATTTATACAACCCGGTATTTATTAACTGAGAACCCGGTATTCTGTAAATTTTCGTATTCCAGAATTTGCCCAAAGAAAATATTAACCAGATTCTGAAAATTTGGAGGAACAAAACAAAAATTAATGGAATCAGGAAAAATTTTTTCTGTGGAGTTAAGAAAAATTCAACAGAAGTCGATACAAAAAAAAGAATGTGAAGCATTAAAATAATTCTGTAATGTGAATGCCCGTATTCTACGGCTCCGTGATTTAAAAGCCATATCTCATTTTTACGGGAAATATAAAGTTCTATTAATCTTTGGATAATTACAACTGATATTATTATGAGAAATGTGAGGACAATCATTTAATCGTTTTTAATAAACTTAATTTTCCATTTTCATTAATACCATTTCACTTGAAAAACCCGGACCGAGAGATAACATAAGTCCATAACCGTTTTCAAAACCATTATTAATAAATTCATTTAATACATAAAATGCAGTTACACTCGACATGTTTCCGTATTTATTCAGCACATCGCTCGTATATCTTAAATCTTTATCTTCCAGGCATAATGAATCTTTATATGCTTTTATAACTTTCTTCCCGCCGGGATGAAAAATAAAATTTTTTATATCAGGTATTTTCAAATTATTATTATTTAAAAATCTGTCTATATCTTGTTTAACATTATCTTTTATAATAGTAGGTATATCCCTTGAAAAAACAACTTTAAAACCTGTATCAAGAAATTCCCAACCCATCACATCAAGCGCATCAAAATATAAACGGCTCTGAGAAGAAATAATTTTTATATCAGGTTTATTATTTTTATAATTATTACCTGTTATTAATATGCAGCCAATGCCATCCGAAAATAAGCTCGTTGCAATAAAATTACTTTTTGAAAGGTCATTGCGAATAAATGTAAGTGAACACAATTCAACTGCGAGTACAATAATTTTTGCATCAGGATTAGAATTTGCAAATTTCTCTGCTTTCGCAACACCGGAAACACCGCCTGCACAGCCCAATCCCCATATTGGCAACCTGTTAATATAAGGATTAAGTTTCATTTCATTTATTATAAGAGCATCCAGACTTGGAGTTGATAAACCCGTTGATGAAATATAAATAATATCAGTAATATCTTCTTTCTTAACTGAAGCTTTCTCAAGACATTCTTCGATAGCTTTGATTGAATATTTTAAAGCATTCTTTATGAACACATTATTTCTATTTTCAAATGAAGTATCATTTTCAAAGAAACTTATAGGAACACAAAGATTGCGGTTTGATATACTTGTATTATCAAATACCTCACTGAGCCTGTCAATATCCTGATAAGCTTCTGCGAAAAGATTTTTCGCAAATAATTTTGTTTGCTCCTGTTTTATGTGGTATTCGAATTCAATTTTTGATGTCGAAATGATATTTGCCAAAACCTTCCTTTTTTAATAATAATAACATAAAATTTATCATAATAATTACGGATACATATTCCGCCTTATATCACATTATTATTTGATTTATTATAAGATATTGATTCAATGTTATCATTCAATAATTTACAATGCATAAATTATCTTCAATACCGGATAAATAAAATATCACATAAAAAAAAACCGTCAGTTCGATGACTGACGGCTTTAAATAAAAATGATTAATAAATTTCTTTATTTCTGTTTCTTATTACCATTATTACCTGTGTTTCGATTGTTGTTACTACGATTCGGAGGATTTCCATTCTGCCTGTTATTATTTCTCTGCGGAGGATTTACATTTTGCCTGTTATTTCTTCCCGGCTGATTAGTTTTCGGTCCAAAGGTATTCCCGTTGTTATTTTTATTTCCGGAAGGAGGACTTACATTTTGCCTGGTATTTTTACCTGACTGATTAGATTTATATGTCCGATTTGTTTTATTATTCGATCTGTATCCGTTATCATTTGATAATTTACCTTTAGTCTTGTTATTATTTACCGAATTTCTATTTGTCTGATTATTAGTCCTGTTCCGGTTTTGAATGGTTTTCTTATCAGAATTTATATTACTTCTGTTATTATTTTGCATCTGACTACTATTCAGATTAGAATTATTTTTGCCAATCTTTTGTGCATTGTCCAGTTTAGACGAATTATTATTTTGCCTGTTAATAGACATTCCGGAAGTTATGCTATTCCTTGTTAAATACGGAGCAGTAAAATTATTATTTGCATTATTCCTGTTCGTATTATTAGCCGCAATTAATCCTGAATTCTGACCGGATAAATTATTTTTACTATTTTCCTTTATATTATCATTTTGTATTGCTTTGTTTTTGAACATCGCCAAATTATTTCCATTCATGCCTGCAGCAGACCTATCAGATGTAAAGTTAAGCTGTTTAGGTGTTATTCTTGTATTAGTAGTGCTTTCAATATTTCTTACAGATGGTCCCCTGCTATCAAATCCCCTATTTCCGGCCGTGCTATTGAAATGATTTATGATTTCGCTATTATTGTTTACATTCACAAAATTTCCGTTTCTGATTGGTATTGTAAAATTATTTTTATCTACAAAATTCCAGTGATTATTGACCACAGAATTACCAACGAATAATGTAGGCTCCGAGACTATACAATTATTTTCCCATCTCCAGTGATGCCATGGTTCAATAGGACACCATCCGACATATGAATCTGTATAAGTGAATGAAACCCAGGCAGGTGCCCATGTTAACCCTGCCGACCAAACCCAGCCGTATGCAGGTGAATGCCACCATCTGCCATAATGATACGGAGCCCAGCCCCAGTTGTAATCGGATACCCAGGTCCAGCCCCAATCTGTCCATTCCCATCTGCCTTCACCGTAAGGAGTCCAGCCTTCATATAAATAATTTGAATTCGGTACCCAGATATAATTCGTGTAAATATCACTATCCACATCACCACTTTCATCGAGAACGGAGTTATCCGGGTCAATTTCAGAACTATCAATACTAACAAATTCACCATAGCTTGATAATGAATCTTCGAATGTTTCAAGACTTACAGGTTCTGAAGCTCGTTCGATTTCATATAGTGTATCGGAGGAAGCAGCATTTTCATTATTAGTAGCAGTATATTCAGTACTGGTGCACGAATTAAATGAAAATATCATTGCCGCTGAAATCATTATCGTTAAAGCTAATTTGGTTTTCATTTTATTTATCTTTAAGTTTTCCACGCAAATATATTTAAATATTCTACAATAAATCAATTTTGAAAAAAAACAGATTTTACTTTATATCTTTATATAACTTGCTCAGCACCTGTTTATCATAATCGGAATAATAAAATCCTTCTTTTTCGAGTTTCCCAATCCCATCGAGACCATCTTTCAGCCTTGGTTCTAATACTTCAGCTTTTTTAAAATATGATTTCGATTTTTCCACATCATTCTTTTCGTAATAAGTCATCGACATTCCTAAAAGTGCATCCCAGTTTTTATCATTAATTTTTATACAGTTGTTATAATTTATAATTGCAGAATCAAAATTCTTTTTTTCGTAATAACAGTCACCAAGATAATCGAATGCTTCTTCATAATCAGGTCTTAGTTCAATAGCTTTGTTGAAATTTGCAATAGCGTCATCATAATTCTGCAAAATAAAATTAGCCGCGCCGTAATTATAATAAGCATCGGCAAAGTCAGACTTTAATTCAATTGCTTTTTTATAATCTGCTATAGCATCATTATAATTTTTTGAATCGAATTTGGAATTACCCCTGTTCAAATAAGCATAAGTATAATCCGGATTCAGTTCGATCGCTTTATTAAAATCAGACAAAGCTCCGTCATAATCTTTCAAGTTATTTTTTGCGAGACCCTGGTTGTTATATGCTTCGGCATAATCAGGTTTTAAACTAATTGCTTTATTGCAATCTGAAATCGAGCCTTTAAAATCCTGAATGTTTTGTTTGGTCAATCCTCTGTTGTTATATGCCTCGGCATAATATTTTTTCAAATCAATTGCCATTGAAAAATCAGAAATAGCATCCTGATACAATTGCAGGTTAACTTTTGTTAAGCCACGGTTATTATATGCTTCTGCATATTTCCGGTTTAATTCGATAGCCGTATTAAAATCATCCATAGCCTCGAGGTAATCTTTTAAATCATCTTTTGATAACCCCCTGTTATTATATGCTTCGGCATAGTCAGGTTTCAGTTCAATTGCTTTTGTATAATCTGCTATTGCT
The DNA here is from genome assembly GCA_003135995.1 of Ignavibacteriota bacterium. GTDB lineage: Bacteria > Bacteroidota > Ignavibacteria > Tepidaquicellales > Tepidaquicellaceae > FEN-1257. Next base: position 24,980 of record PNBM01000213.1, read on the forward strand.
CCCTGTAAATCAAGCAGATCATCTTTCGTTAACCCTCTGTTGTTATAAGCTTCGGCATAATCCGGTTTCAAATCTATAGCTTTACCGTAATCCTTTAATGCACCGTTTTTATCGCCGGAATAATCTTTTGCGAGAGCCCTGTTATTATAAGCCTCCGCATAATCCGGTTTTAGTTCAATTGATTTTGTACAGTCCAGAATTGCACCCGCATAATCCTGCGAATTTATCTTTGCGACTCCCCGGTTATTATATGCTTCGCCATAATCGGGTTTCAGGTCAATCGCATTATTATAATCCGATATCGCTCCGTCAAAATCATTGAAATAATCTTTTATAACACCCCTGTTATTAAAAGCTTCCGCATATTTCGGATTTAGCTGAATCGCTTTATTAATATCTTTCAAAGCTCCCTGGTAATCCTGAAGATTATCTTTTGCAACGCCTCTGTTATTATACGCTTCGGCGTAGTCAGGTTTTAATTCGATAACTTTGTTGTAATCTGCAATCGAACCGTGATAGTGATGTAAATTATCTTTCGCTATTCCCCTGTTAAAATACGCTTCCATATAATCGGGTTTTAATTCAATTGCTTTATTAAAGTCTGTAACCGCGTCTTTATAATCACCCGAGTTGGTTTTTCCGATGCCATTATTAAAATATTCTTCCGCTGTTTGTGAGCGGGCAAAGCCGGAATAAAAGCATATAAATAAAACTGTCAGAAATACTAATGTTTGTTTCATATTAATTTTTTTATTTGTTCCACTTTTTTATTTTAATTCATTCAAAGATAAATATTTAATTAACAAGTTTCTACTTACGAAAAAACATTTAAGAGCTTCTATTCATTTGACAAATTATCAAATAATATGGTTTAATAAAATGTATTATTATTTACCCCATTGGGGGGTACAAGTCAATGTTAAATTAAAAATGTTAAATGTTAAATTAAAAGCACTGCATATTTATTTATACTCTTAAAGCGCAATTAAACTGAGAAGCTTATAAATGTTTTTTAAAAGAACAATTACTAATAGCCGTTTTCATCTTCATCTTCGTTTTCAGGTTTAGGCTTTTCCTTTCTTGTTTGCTGTTTTTTACCGGTAGAGCCAAACCTATATGAAAACGTCAGGTAAGCAACTCTTGAATCCCTGACCCTTGTTAAATACTGTACGAACCCCGGACCCTCTGTCTCGCTTGAATATTTCAGCTGATTGAATAAATCGCTGACACGAAATCCGATACTTCCTTTATTATCAAGAAAATTCTTTTTTAAGGCAACATCAAAAGATTGTACGGGTTCATTCTTTCCCTGTGCGAATACAGTTGGACCCTGGTAGTTATAAGCTATCTGGAAGTCAAATAAATCGGGAAAAGTCAGGTTTGTAATTAATTTTCCCGTGTAACTGTAGTTATCATTATTCAATGCCGCATTCGGGTCATTACCATTTATTATCATCCTGAAGTAAGTGAAATTTGCATTAAAGCTCCACCACTTAAACGGATGCCCTGTGCTTGTTAATTCGACTCCATACGATTTTGCACTGTTAAGATTTTCAAAAGTTGTCAATGAAACACCTGTTGGATATACAGTTGTTATTCTTGAAATCATATCGTTTACCTGTTTATAAAATACCGATGACAGGATTGTGGCAGAGCTAAAATATTTTATATAGCTAAACTGAAACGAATTTATATATTCTGGTTTTAAATACGGATTTCCCTGAGTTAAATTATAAGGGTCAGAATAATTAATGAACGGGTTGAGCAAGAACAATCTCGGCCGGTTTACTCTTCTGCTGTAATTTAACTGAACTTCATTGTCCGTTAAAAACTTTTGCGAAATATAAAAGCTTGGATATGCACTGAAATAATTATAATTAAAATTCTGATTCGTTGTGATTAAATAAGGATTCGTAAGTGCTTCTTCGAGCCTCAATCCGAACTGGTATTTAAAATCATTTATATTATTTGCATACAATCCGTATAATGAGTGAATCTGTTCGGTATATTGAAAATCATTATCGAGAAGAACATCATTCTTAAAAGAATTTGTCAGGTAATCGTAGGTTTCAGAATTAAAATTTGAACTATTAGTTCTAAGAGTTCCTTTATAACCGAGTTCGTATCTTGATTCACTTTGTTTATTATCACCAAGCGGGTTATAGTAATCAACCTGTAAAGTTCCGACGCTGTACCTGCCGTCCGTATAAGTATTTTGAAGCAGTGGAGTATTATTTAACGGAATACCATTCAGGTTTAAATCCTGCTGGTAAATATTAAGGACACTATTATCGGTATTATATGAGAAATAAAAAGATGCATTTAAATCCTGTTTCGGTTTTTTAAATTTATGGTCAAAACTGAGTGAAATATCACCGCCGTTTCCCGTATGGTCTTCTGCATTATTCCGGAAATACTGTGAATTCAGGTTGCCAAATGCATCGAGATTTTGAAATTTCAAAGTTTGTGTTATTGACCTGTCACGGTTGTGATACCCGCCAGATAAGCTTAATATATTATTATCACTCAAATTATAATCAAAACCAAGAGTACCCATATGTCCTTTAAAATTAAGGCGCTGTCCGGAGATCTGGTCGAAATCAAAAATAGAATCAGCGAAGTTATTTTGCCTGTTGCTTACACTATTTGCATTCATATCAGAAAACCTAAAACTATAATTACCATAGAGATTGAAATCCGGTGTTTTATAATTCAAATACAACGATGTATTATACTTATCTTCAGTTCCGCCATTCAACATAAAATTTCCGTTGTATCCTATTTCCTTTGGTTTTTTCAGAACTAAATTAATTATTCCTGACGTTCCTTCAGGGTCATATTTTGCTGACGGGTTGTCTATAATTTCCACGCGGTCGATAGTACTTGCAGGAATTTGCTGGAGTGAGTTAGTCGGGTCATCTCCAATCAGTCCCGACTGCTTTCCATTAACAAGAAATTTTACGTTGGTACTGCCGCGCAAACTAACGTTCCCATCAGCATCTACAGTAACGGAAGGAATATTTTTCAATACATCCGTTGCCGTTCCTCCTTCGGTAACAATACTTTTTTCGACGTTGAATATTTTTTTATCTACAGCAATCTCCATTAATTCACGCTCTGCTGTGACCTCAATTTCATCAGTAGTTGTTGTATTTGGATTTAATGAAACTGTTTCAGCGTCGTAAGAAGTATTTTGCGGATTTATCATAATTCCGCTTATTATGGCAGTGCTGTATGTAATAAAACTAATTTTCAATTTATATCTTCCAAACGGGACATCAATTTTAAATTCACCTTTATCGTCCGTTTCTGCTCCTTTTACGAGTGAAGAATCTCTTTGTCTTAACACCTGAACTGTAGCTGATTTAAGTGGTGATGAGTTTTCTTTATCTATTACCTTTCCTGATATTGTGCCATTTCCTGTGCCCTGACGTCTTTTGTTTTGAGCAACAAGGCTTCCGGCGAAAACTGTTAAAATAAGGCACTTAATAAATACGCGATTAATAAAATGATAGTTAAACATACCTAACTAATTTTTATTATTCTATTATTACAAATTAATCTTAATTTAATTATATAATTTTATTAATTCCAAATATATTCTCCCGTCATTTTTATCAAAAAATAACGGGAGATTTTTATCATCAATTACACTTATTGATTATCCATATTATCATTGTTTTCTTCATCATCTTTTTGTTTTTCTCTTTTCTTAGGTTTGTCATTTCCATCAGAACCGAACCTGTAAGAGAAAGTCAGAAAAGCTATCCTTGAATCTCTTACCCTTGTCATATCCTGAACAAATCCCGGTCCGCTTGTTTCGCTTGAATATTTGAGCTGGTTGAATATATCGCTCACGCGGAAACCGATAGTACCTTTATTATTCAAAATGTCCTTTTTAATTGCGACATTAAATGACTGTATCGGGTCCATTCTTCCTTGTGCAAGAACGCTGGGTCCCAGGTAATTATAAGCAATCTGTAAATCGAACAATTTAAATACATTAAAATTATTCATAAGTTTTGCCGTGTAACTATAATTATCATTATTTAATGCTGCGTTCGGGTCATTTCCGTTTATTATCATCCTGAAATATGTAAAATCGGCATTGAAATTATACCATTTGAAAGGAT
>PNBM01000119.1 GCA_003135995.1 Ignavibacteriota bacterium
CAATAAATAAATTATTTTTTTCAATCCTGTTACTTTAATTTTATTCAATTTTGTATTTTTAAACTTTCTTAAACTTTCAATTTAATATTATAACTTTAATGTAAATCCAAATCTTATTTGCCTTGGAGTTAAATACCTCGCAGGGTCATAAGGATAAGGGTCAACAGGAGACTGCAATTCAGGATAAACCGGATCGTTCCAGCTGTTAGGAGTCGGATCCCCGAACTGATAGGCTCTGCCTGTTATTGGATTTATTATAGTTGAATTAGTATTGTTTAATAAATTCTTAATGGAAAAATTAATCACAAAATCCATTCCATACACTTTAATGGCTTTGTCAACATCAACGTCGATATAGAACCAGTTATCTCCGATATCCCCGTAAATATTATTATAATCAACAGTGTATTCAGGTCTTCCGTTTTCAAGTGTTCCGGTTAATATTTCGGGTGTATATCTCTTTCCTGATTCAAAAAATATTCTTGTTTTAATATTAATGTCATCAAGAACGTTCCTTCCGAATCCGAAAATACCTTTTCCTTTTTCAATTGAAAAGAATAAATTTGCACTTGCCTGAAAAGGCCTGTCCCAGGGCAGATAATTTTCAGAAATAGTTTCCTGAGCACCCTGAGTGACTATTAAATAACCCTGGTCTGATGAAGAACTTTTACCGGTTGCGACCGAATAAGTCAGATTGAATCTCCCGTTAAACCATCTTGCTAAACGCTTTATATATTCAAGTTCAACACCTCTTGAACGTGCATAATCCTGGTTAAAATAACTTATAAAAGATTGCCCGATATATCTTCCGCTATTTATTATGATATTTTTTGTTGAAACATAATCATAAATATTTTTATAATATGCCGTGAGAGTTAACACGTCATCATTTGTAAATTGATTTCTGAGTCCGAGTTCGTAAGAAACTGTAGTCTCTGGATTTAAATCCGGGTTTCCGAATTTTTGAAATGTTGACTGAGCTTCCTGCGGATTTAATTTTGCATAAACAAATTGCGGCTTCGGTCTTTTTGAGAAATGTCCGTATGAGAAAAATAATGTCTGGTTATCCGTTATCGGATGTGATATTCCGAGTCTTGGCGATATTCTTCCTTTCCATCTTCTTCCGAATAAATTATATGTATCTTCTTCATATTTTTTTCTGATATCATCAGGTATAGTTACTACCGCGGGATTGTTCACAGCATCATCTACAAATTTTCCCGGCAACCAGTAATCGAATCTTAAACCGTAATTTAAAATCATACCTTTATATTGAAGTGAATGCTGAACATATGCATCACCGAACGCAGGATATACTTTATAAACATCATTGTTTAATCCCATAGGTTTAATCCACGGCTCATAAATATCTATAAGCTGCATTTCCTGAAAACTCGTTTCAATCCCTGCTTTTAATTTACTCTTAGGTGTAAAATTATTCGTGTAATCAGCCTTCGCAGAATATTCGATTACGTAATGGTCATGCCAGGTGTAAGGATTTCCTATGTCATAAAATCCGTCACCGGGGATAATACCTGTATGCAAAGGGTCAATATAATAATATTTAAAAGGAGGCTTCGTTATATCAAGTGGTTCTGTATATTGATTCCACGGTGTTCCGTTAGCGTCTGCCCTTAAGTTTGTATAAAACCTGTTTAGCTTTATTTCATAATATGATTTCGGACTCGTTGTGTGAGACCATGTTAAAGTGTGGAAAATAGAATTTTGAGTATATGTATTTGCATTATCGAGTAAATCCTGAAAATTAAATTGATATCCCGGTGACGGCTCGACATATTCAAGGTTTGTTTGCAGTGTGCTCGAATTCTGATTTATAGTTACGGATTGATTGAATGAATAAGTTAATTTCATTTGCGGATTAAATCTCCATGTGATTTTGCCTAACCAGTACCAGTTATTATCCTGCCTTGGTGCAAATCGTGTTCCTCCAAATGTAGAAGAATATACGTGATTCGCTAATCCCGAACCGGCATCCCAGAGCCCTTCCTGTTTTAACCTGTTAACATAAAATCCGTCGGAAATACCCATATAAAAATTACCGAAAAATGTAATTTCACCCGGAGGTTTTATTTTCAGTGCCTTGAATAAATATTTCGAAATAGGCTCAGGACCACCGAGATTGAATTCAACTACATCTGAATTAAAACTCGTGCTGCTGTTTTTATTAAATCCTAAATTATCCCTGTTGTATGATAAAAAGAAATTGTATTCCGCGTATTTTCCTTCTTTCGTTCTTGCATTAATAACACCGCTGGTAGCCTGCCCGAATTCAGCATTGTATCCGCCCGTTATAACTTCTACTTCTTCGAGAGAATTTGCTGACAATTGTAAACCGAAACCTGTACCGGATAACGGGTCCTGTACATTTACACCATCGAGTAAAAAAGAATTTTCATAATTTCTGCCTCCCCTTATATAGATTTCATTATCATCCATAATCACACCTGCCTGCTGGGTTACTATATCCTTAATATCATTTACAGAAGACTTGGATATATCATCACTTGAAATAATATGATTGCTCGATGTCATTTCTATATCAAGTAACGGGCGGTCACCAACTACAACAATTTCCTGGTCAACAGAAAACGATGTAAAATTCAGACTCACATTTAATTCTTTTTGCTGTCCTTCGTTGACTTTAATGTTCGTATATTCGACTGTACGGTATCCGATATATGCAACTACAATAGTATATGTGCCTTCACTTACTTTTTCAATCTTATACTTGCCATCAGCCTCCGACACAGCCCCAAGATACGAACCTTTGATTTTTATCGTTACTCCTTCGAGAGGTGTATTCGTAGAATCTTTTGCGATTCCGAATATTGACCCTGTGGGTGTTTGTGAAAATATTATTTCTGATGATAATAACATCATCAGGATTAGTAGAAATTTTTTCATATATTACTAATGATTAAAACTTTATAATTTATAAACCTTTTACTTAGAAAAATTTCCTGCGATTTACATTTGATTTATATTTCATACTTCCATATCCAAAATCATTGAACAACACATGTTTTATAAATGAATTCGAAGCATTAACATCACCATTTAAATAATATATCGGCATGAACATGAAAACGAGATTCGTATTTACTGCCGGACTCTTTAATCCTATATAAGAAATATCAGTGCAGTTAGGTCTGCTTGGATTTGGATTCATCTGGTAAATCATTTCAGCTATACCCGGAGGATTTGTTGCCGGATAAAATCCATTTGTATGAGCAAGTATAGAATTGCAATATAAGTTCGGATAAGCATTATCAGCTGAAAATACTGTATCGCCCGGTAAATTAAGCTGTGTAAAGCAAGATGTTTTAATACTATCTATCGGAGCAAAATTAAACAATGCGCCCTGCACGACTGTAATATTTGGCATTCCAGATGACCAGAAAACTTTACCGCCCGTATTAATATAATATGGTAATGAATTTTGTGCTAAATTTAAATTCGGGTCATCATTCGGATTTGCTCCGCCATTCCTGTTACCAATCCACATCACGATATTAAATAGTTTCAGAGTTTCTATGAACATCGGATTTATAATTTTAGGAATTAAAGCACCATTGTTAGATTTTATATCGAGTGTATTATAACCAATCGTATCCATTACCTGTACTAAATAATTATTCAGTGCATCAAGCTCTCCTATTACAGTGGGCATATCTTTAATAACTAATATTTTCGCAGTTACATTTTTTACATAAAATGATTTAGTACTGTCAACCGGCATTCGTACTATCGGACTGAATGCGTGCGCATTATCCTGTGNNGACAATATTATTGCCCGGAACAAGACCGCTGTCACTCGTTAATGTCATTATATTTATTGTACCGGAAACAGGTTTGAAATGCAGCGTATCATTAATAGAATATAAATAATTTAATATTGTATTGTCGCCATCGGGGTCAGTACCTGTCCATTTTAAAGTTGCAACGGGATAAATAGTATCGGGTAAAACAAGTGCAGGGTCAAATACCATCGATGGAGGTGAATTTTGTACAGGATATCTGTTCGAAGCCGGAGTAGCATCAATAATACCTTTATCATCAACTGCTGCAACCCAAATTCTGAATGTGCTGTCCTGTCCATTTAATGAAAATNNAATAACAAAACCATTTGGACTATCACCCCACCAGGAGATTTTTTTAACTGTTTTTCCGGGTGCCAGAGTATCTCCGGGCAATGAAAATATTGATAAGTAAGTGTTTGGAGGTAAATGCTCCTTATTCCCTACTATCGGATCACTGCAGGAACTTACGAATACAAAACCGATAAAAAGAAAAATGAAAACGTAAAAATATTTCATTATTAAAAAATAAAAAATAAAAAATAGAAAATAAAAAAGAACCTAATTATTAATCTTATACCTGTTAGGTAATCTTAAGATTTTTTCTTGTTCCCAGGAAGTTGCCCGGGAACAAGAAAAATATTTAACTATAATACCACTTCACTATCTCACTATTTGATGAGCAACATTTTTTTAGTATCCGCAAACCTGCTTCCGTCTCTTCCGTCAGCGGTTAATCTTACAAAATATACTCCGCTTGCAAGGTCAGCTCCGTTAAAATCAATCAGGAAACTGCCTGCATTCATATTTTCATTAACGAGAGTTTGCACTTCCCTTCCCAATATATCATATATTTTAACAGTAACTTTTGAAACAGTTGGAAGTGAAAAACTTATTTTCGTAACAGGATTAAACGGATTTGGATAATTCTGATACAACGAATATGAAGCAGGTATCAATTTATTGCTTTGAACGTCAGTGACCTTATTGATAATGTCTACCGTAAGTTCGTCAAAGTAAATGGTTCCCGTGAATCTCGCGTAAGGATGTATTCTTACAGACATTGCCTTGACTTTCGGATCGCTTGGTACAGGTACATCCACATAATACTTTGTCCATCCGAATGAGGTTACGTTTGGGAATGTAAATACCAGATCCTTCGCGCCGATTTCATCGTAAGCGTCATTGGGCAGGTATCCGCTGTGGAAGATCGGTGTTAATCCGACCGACCATGTGCCGGGATATTTTGCCGCTGAATCGGGGACTAAATTACTGGCTTTTACCCAAACTCCAATTCTTAGAATATCCCCCGCTTTCGCTCCCTTAATTGAAGTTATGTCATGAGTATTCTTTACAATACTCGGGGAAGTAGTACCGCCGCTATTCAACAAATACCTTTTGGTTCCAACCCATGC
>PNBM01000102.1:0-21658 GCA_003135995.1 Ignavibacteriota bacterium
CCCGTATTTATATTTCAGTTTATCGAGCTCATAATACGGCAGAACAACTTTGTTGTCAAACAACTCGAGATTGCTTCGCCTCTGGTCTGTATGCAAATCAAAAACCGACATGCCGAACATCCTTGCCATGTATCTCGGTCCCGGCTTTGGAAATCTTTCGTATATCTTCAAAGCCGCTTCAAATATTTCCCTGTCGTCATTAGTAGGTCTTTTGAGTTTTATGTCGTCTCCTGCGTATTTCAGATTGTCATATCGTATAGTAAAATACAAATGTCCCGTGACAAGTTCTTTCGAGCGAAGTTTTCTGCAAATATATTCTCCGACTCTGCGAATTTCAGTCACAATTTCTTCCTGCGTATAAATATTGTGCGACAATGTATGACCGTGNNGCATTTTTTCTTTTGCTGTCTTTTGAAATATTTCCGAGGTGTCTTCGCCCCGCGCCATTTTTCTGTAGACAATCCCGTTTATCCCGAATTCCTTCTTAATAGCTGTGATGCTCGATTCGGCAAGTTCGCCGATTGTGAATATGTTCATCAAACTTAGTCTCTTTGCGATTCGCGGACCGATGCCCCATAGCTTCTTCACCGGCAGTGCGTACATTTTCCCTTTGTCGGTTTGCGTTATCATCGTGAGTCCGTCCGGTTTTTGAAATTTCGTTGCCATCTTTGCCCAGCTTTTGTTGAACGACAGTCCAATAGAACAGGTAAGGTCTTCAAGCTCCCTTACTTTTTCCTTAATCTGTTTTGCAATTAAATAAGCCTCTTCAAAATTTTTAGCTACAGGAGAAAGGTCGACAAAACATTCGTCGATGCTGTATTGCTCGATGCAATCAGGCGGAACGAACGACTTCAGGCCGCGCATCAGGTTTTGTGTGATGGCTTCATATTTAGGACCGTAGCAGGGAACGGAAATAAGCTCGGGGCAGATTTTTTTCGCCTGCCACGTGCTCATAGCAGTATCTATTCCAAGCTTCCGTGCCTCGTATGATGCAGTCATGACAATGCCTTTTTGTCCCGTTGTACTGCCTACTGCGACGGGCTTTCCGCGCAGAGCAGGATTGTCACGCTGCTCTACCTGCGCATAAAATGCATCGAAGTCCAGATGAATGAAAAACCTTTTCCTGTGTTCGGTGATTTTCGGATTTAAATCCTTGAAATGCGGAAAAGAGTAAAGAGGCATCATCCTGACACGCTTGAAAATGTCGGGAAGACCGTCTTCTTTCCGCGTTATAAAGAAAAACGAACTTAAATTATCCATATCAATATATACCTTATTATATTAGGGTATAATAATATAAGGCTAAAATTGAAAAGTCAAGTGATTTTTTCGGTAGAAAAAAACCGGAAGTTAAAAAAGTTAAGTTTTGTGAAGTTAACCCATGAAGTTATTTTTGGTAACCCGGAGGAAACTTTGAGTTATCTGCCGGGGAGGTTAAAAAAACATAGAACACACAATGTAATAAAATGAAAACAAAAAAACCTCACCCCTATCCCCTCTCCTGAAAGGAGAGGAGGTATAGAATCTTACAAATCTTACAAATCTTTGAATCTTACAAATCTTTGAATCTTACGAATCTTATGAATCTTACGAATCTTATGAATCTTATGAATCTTATGAATCTTACGAATCTTATGAATCTTACAAATTATACAAATTATTCGAATTATATAGTTTTTTTTGCGGTTTTTTTAAGGGATAAAACAGTTATCTTTAAGGTCAAACAAAAAATATAACGATGAAATCTAACATATTTAAGCTTTTATTTCTATTCCTGTTATTTGCTTTCACATCCCAATTTTATGGCTGTGGTTATAATACTCTCGTAAGCCAGGAAGAAAAAGTAAATTCTGCCTGGTCACAGGTGGAAAATCAGTATCAGAGACGTTCAGACCTCATCCCGAACCTTGTTAAAACAGTAGAAGGTGCAGCGGATTTTGAAAAAAGCGTATTGACTACCGTTACGGAGATGAGAAGTAAAGTCGGACAGGTGAAATTAAGTGCATCAGACCTGAATGACCCGGAAAAATTTGCTGCTTATCAAAAAGCACAGGACGGACTTTCAAGCGCATTGTCAAGGCTGCTTGTTGTAACGGAAAATTATCCTCAACTAAAATCTAATGAAAATTTCCTGCAGCTCCAGTCACAACTTGAAGGAACTGAAAACAGAATTGCAGTTGAAAGACGCAAGTTCAATGAAACCGTGCTGGAATATAATACAACAACAAGAACCTTTCCGACCATGATTGGCGCTAAGTTATTTGGATTTAAAGAGAAACAGTATTTTAAAGGAAAAGAAGGAAGTGACCAGCCGCCTGATGTGAAATTTGATTTTAAAGATAAAAAAACGGACGAAAAAAAATAGAGTAAGATAATACAAATTAATTTTATGTCTCAAGCAGTTATAATGGCGGGTGGATTCGGTACGAGGCTCAGACCTCTTACGAATAATATACCCAAACCGATGGTTCCGATTGTGAATAAACCGATGCTCGAACATTTATTCACACTGCTTAAAGTACATAATATTTCCGAATTTATTGTTCTCCTATATTATCAGCCGGATATTATAAAAAATTATTTTGGTGACGGAAGTAAATTCGGTGTAAAAATTAAATATGTACAACCCGACCGCGATTACGGAACAGCGGGTGCGGTAAAGCTCTCCGAACAATATATTAAAGAAGATTTTCTCGTAATAAGCGGTGATGTTCTCACCGATTTAAACCTCACCGATTTTTATAATTTCCACCTTGAAAAAAATTCTGCGGCAACTATTTCTTTATACAGTTCCGAAAATCCCCTTCAGTATGGAATTATTCTGACCGATAAAGAAAAAAGAATCGTGCGGTTTCTCGAAAAACCTTCGTCATCCGAAGTTTTTTCCGATACAATAAACACGGGAATTTATTATTTCAATAAAAAAATATTCGACTATATCCCCGAAGGAGAAAATTATGATTTTTCTAAAGACCTGTTTCCCGACCTTCTGAATAGAAATGTAAATATATTCGGATTCAAGAGCAAAGGCTACTGGCGTGATGTCGGCACACTCGAAGAATATATTTATTCCAACCTTGATGTGCTAAAAGGGAAACTCGGACATATAAAAATTGATAAAGCAAATTCTAATTTAATAGATAAATCTGCAAAGATTTCCCCGAATTCAAAAATAGAAAACAGTATCATCGGAGAAAATGTCGTCATAAATAAAGATGCAAATCTCAGAAATTCGATTATCTGGGATAATGTTGTTATTCAAAATAATGTAAAAATACTTTACGATGTAATCGGGAATAACTGCATAATAGAAGAAAATGCGAGAATAAATGATTTTGTTTTTATCGGTGATAACTGTAACATAGGTAAAAATGTTTTTGTAAGTTCAAGCATTAAAATCTGGGACAGGAAAAAAATCGAGAATAATGCCAAAATTACAAGAAGCCTCATACAGGAAGATACGTTTTTCAACGAACTGTTCACAGATTCAAGAATCACGGGTCTGTCAAATCTGCAGGTCAATCCTGAATTCGGCTCTAAACTTGGCTCTGTCTACGGTGCATTTATAGGGAATAACAAGACTGTCATGGTCGGCAGGGATATCGATGACATATCTAATATGATTAAGCGGTCGATTACAAGCGGAATATTATCCGCAGGCGTGAATGTAAATGACCTTCAGATAATACCTATTCCCATATTAAGACAGGAGCTTAAAAGCGGGAATGGAGCAGGCGGAATTTTCGTAAGAAAATCTCCGTTCGATAAGGCTTCCACAGATATAATTTTCATGGATAAAGATGGTAAAGATATTTCGACGAGTAAAACCAAAACTGTCGAGCGATTATTCTTTAGTGACGAATACCAGAGAGCACATTATTTTAATGTGGGTTCATTAAAATATCCCGAACGGACGAATGAAAAATATAAACAACATTTCCTTGAATGTCTCGATGTCGAGGCGATTAGAAAGCGCAGATTTAAAATCGTAATTGATTACTCTTTTGGGATTGCATCTACTATCTTTCCGAACATACTTGGAGATTTCAATTGTGAAACGGTTTCTCTTTCTGCTCATCTGGATAAAGACAAAATCACACGTTCGTTACCGGAATTTAAAAAAGCATATTCAAATTTTCCGTTCGTGGTAAAATCTCTCAATTTTGATATCGGATTTATGATTGATGCCGGTGGCGAAAAGATTTGGATTTCTACAGGCAAAGGAAAAGTTTTTGACGATTACAGGTTCCTTGTAATCGTACTTAAAATGTTTTTAATGGCTACACCCGGTATAAAAAAAATCGCGGTACCCGTTCAGGCTTCAACCGAAATTGACCTTGTTGCAGGAGAATATGGAGTCGAAGTTATCAGAGTTAAAGATTCTCATTATTCTATGATGACTGCCAGTAATGATAAAGATGTAAAATTCGTCGGCGGAACAAGACGCGGTGTGTTTTTCCCTGATTTTATTTATGCTACCGACGGAATGTTTGCTATTGCCAAAATACTTGAAATGATTGCGAAAATAGATATGAGCCTCGAAGAAGTTGATAAATTAGTACCGAAACTTCATACAAAAAAGTTGAACATCGATTGCTCTAAAGAAGATAAAGGTAAAATAATGAGAAAATTTATGGAGGACACTTTGAATTATAAACAACTGCTCGTCGATGGCGTGAAAATATTTATTAATGACCTGGATACGGTTCTTTGTATACCAGATAAAGTTAATAACATAGTTCATTTAAATGTTGAATCGGATAACGAAAATAAATCCGAGAAACTTTTAAATAATTACAGGAAAAAAATTCAGGAATATTTAAAGTGAATTTAAAGATTCATAAGATTCATAAGATTCATAAAATTAAAAATTTTATATTTCTTGTTATTTTGCGGCAGAAATATTTGTAGAACTCTGTAGCCGCAGGCTTTAGCCTGCGAAAACAAAAACGAGATAATTAAAAAATATTAAAATTAATTACTAAACAATAAAAAATTTATACATTTTAAAAATACATATAAAGTATGAAAATCAGTGATATATTAACGGAAGATGTAATAGAGGTCAAACTAAATGCAATCGATAAAACTGAAGCAATTAATAAAATGATAGATCTTGCTAATAATTCAGGCAAAATATTGGATTTGGAAAAAGTAAGAAAAGTTGTCTTCGAAAGAGAAAAACTCGTATCAACAGGTGTTGGAAAAGGATTTGCTATTCCACACGGAAAATCAGATGATATCAGTGATATTGTGGCTGCTTTCGGTATTATGGCGGAACCCATAGATTTTGATTCAATAGATTCGGAAAAAGTAAGTTTCATTTTTTTGCTCGTCGGAAAAGACAGCATGTTAAATATGCATATTAAACTTCTTAGCCGCATATCGAGGTTAATGAACAAAGATGAGTTCAGGGAAAAATTATTAAATGCCGGAACAAAAGCTGAAGTCTTAACCCTCTTCCAGAAAGAAGAGCAAAACTATCTTGATATTTAATTTGTTCTAAAAAATATGAAGATTGATTTAAAATAATTCTACCTCGCAGAAGTTTTAAATTATCGGTCTACAGATAAATTTAAAGAAATTCAATAAATTTATTTGCTATAACCTGAATCTAAATCATACGTTCTTGAGTTTGGAAGTCAAATTCATTTAATTAATTTCATTTAAAATTAATAATTTATTTATATAGATTCTGCAATTTAACATGTTATAGTGAGTTAATTGACTATAATATAATATTCGAAATATTTAACTTTAATGTTGTTTTTAAAAATTAATAATTAAGAGAAAAAAATTACTATGCCTAAAAAATTTGTTTATTACTTTGGCGGAAAAAAAGCTGATGGAAAAGCCAATATGAAAGAGTTACTCGGCGGTAAAGGTGCCAACCTTGCCGAAATGGTGAACATAGGTTTGCCCGTACCTGCAGGTTTTACGTTAAGTACGGAAGTTTGTACTACCTACTACAAAAATAAGAAAAAATATCCACCTGAATTAAAATCCCAGGTTTTGAATTCTTTGAAAAGAGTGGAAAAGCAAATGGGTGCTGTATTCGGAGACAAAGATAATCCACTTCTCGTTTCAGTCCGTTCCGGCGCAAGAAGTTCGATGCCCGGAATGATGGAAACAGTTTTAAATGTAGGATTGAACGATATAACGCGTGAAGGTCTGATTAAAAAGACAAATAACCCGAGATTCGTATTGGATTCGCAGAGACGTTTAATTCAAATGTATTCGGATGTTGTAATGGAAAAAGCCGCAGGAATTGAAACTGAAGAAGGAAAAGGAATCAGACAGCAGCTGGAAAAAGAACTTCATAAAATGAAAACGGAAAAAGGTTATACAAACGATACTGATTTGACATCCGATGATTTGAAACTTTTGGTGGATATATATAAAACAAAAGTTCTTGAAGTTCTCGGTAAACCTTTCCCTGAAAATGCTATGGAACAACTATGGGGTGCAATAGGTGCCGTATTCCAGAGCTGGATGGGTAAAAGAGCAATTTCGTACAGAAGAATCGAAAGTATTCCGGACGAATGGGGAACTGCCGTGAATGTTCAGTCTATGATATTCGGAAATATGGGTGATACTTCTGCAACAGGTGTTGCGTTTACGAGAAATCCTGCGACAGGCGAAGATTTCTTTTACGGTGAATGGCTTCCAAATGCACAGGGAGAAGATGTTGTAGCAGGAATAAGAACTCCGAACCCGATGAATGAAATAGGAAAAGGAGAACATAACGTTCACTTGCCGTCGCTTGAAACAGCTATGCCCGTTGTTTATAAACAACTCGATAAAATTCAGAAGAGTCTTGAAAAACATTACCGCGATATGCTCGATGTCGAATTTACAATTCAGGATGGCACGCTTTATATGCTTCAATGCAGAGTCGGAAAACGCAATGGTGCCGCTGCCGTAAAAATGGCTGTCGATATGTTCAAGAAAAAATTAATTACTAAAGAAGAAGCAGTGAACAGAGTTCAGCCTTCACAACTTGATGAACTTCTGCATCCGGTTTTACAATCTGAAGCCGAAAAAAATACAACACGTCTAACCCGTGGATTGCCCGCCGGTCCGGGAGGTGCAACAGGTCAGGTTGTATTCTCCGCAAACGACGCTGTCGAATGGGCAAAACAAGGCAAGAGAGTTGTGCTTGTTCGTGAAGAAACCAATCCTGAAGACATCGAAGGTATGAGAGCTGCCGAAGCAATCCTTACTGCTCGCGGAGGAATGACTTCTCACGCCGCACTCGTTGCAAGAGGCTGGGGAAAATGTTGCATCGTTGGTGCCGGTGCTATGGAAGTTGACCACGATTCGAAAACTTTCAGAGTTGGCGAAACAGTTATCAAAGAAGGTGATTGGATTTCTTTAAACGGAACGAAAGGTTATATATATAATGGTGCGCTTCCTATGATGGATGTAGATTCAAAAAATGAAACGCTTACAGAATTTCTGAAAATTTGCGATAAGGTAAGAAGACTTAAAATCCGCACAAATGCTGATACTCCCGAAGACGCTGCCAAAGCCCGTGAATTCGGCGCCGAAGGTATCGGACTCTTCAGAACTGAACATATGTTTTACGGCAAGGGCGCTGAACAGCCGTTATTCCTTCTCAGAAAAATGATTATGTCAGATACGCTTAATGAACGCCGCGCTGCTCTTGATGAACTTTTCCCGTTTGTTAAAGCTGACATTAAAGGGACTCTCGATGCTATGGACGGGTATCCGGTCACTATCAGAACTCTCGACCCTCCGCTTCACGAATTCGTTCCTAATCATCAGGAAGAAAGAACTAAACTTGCCGAAAGTCTCGGTATCTCTTTCGATGAATTCAATTCAAGAGCGGACAAATTACACGAAAATAATCCTATGCTCGGACATCGCGGAGTAAGGCTCGGAATTACATATCCTGAAATTACTGAAATGCAGGTGAGAGCTATTCTCGAAGCAACCGCCGAACTTCTTTCAGAAAAGAAAAAACCTCTTCCTGAAATTATGATTCCGGTTGTTGGCGTGGATAAAGAACTTGAAAATCAGTTTGAAATAATTAAAAGGGTCTATGCAGAAGTTCTTGCGAAGTTCGGATTGAAAAAAATTAATTATATGGTCGGAACTATGATTGAAATTCCGAGAGCCGCAATCACTGCCGATAAGATTGCACAGTATGCAGAATTTTTCTCGTTCGGAACAAATGATATGACACAGATGACTTTCGGTTTTTCGCGTGATGATATTGGTAGTTTCCTTCCTGATTATCTGAAAATGAAAATCCTGCCCGTTGACCCATTCCAGGAAATTGACAGGGTTGGTGTAGGAAGATTAATGGAAGTTGCCGTCGAACGCGGCAGGAAAGTCAGACCGGAACTGAAAATTGGTATCTGCGGTGAACACGGCGGTGACCCTCAATCGGTATATTTTTGTCACGACATCGGACTGAATTATGTTAGCTGTTCACCATTCAGAGTTCCGATTGCACGACTCGCAGCCGCTCGTGCAAACGTTTACAAAAAATAAAAAATAGAAAATAGAAAATAAAAAATTAATAACATCATATTCCTCATTCCCAATCCCTGATTGGGAATGTTTTTTTTCCTCGTTACCAGGCTCCGGCTTGGTAACGTTTTTTTTATATGATAGTAGCCGCAGGCTTTAGCCTGCGAAACAATGAACCTTTTTACCCCTCTCCTTTCAGGAGAGGGGCAGGGTGAGGTTTTTAATTTTGACACATGATTAAAATTTAAGGATTATGTAAACGCAACGACATAATTATTATTCATTTATCATTTGTACACGCAGTCTAAAGCCTGCGGCNNGCGGCTACGACACGCAGTCTAAAACCTGCGGCTACAACACGCAGTCTAAAGCCTGCGTTCCAGTTATATCTGTAATTATTTAGCCTGTGGTAAAATTAATCTATATCCAGGCTTTAGCCCCAAAATATTTAACATTCAACTTTAAGCATTCGCCTTAATTATTAAATATTAAAAAGTGTTACGAATCCAAATTTAAAATCAGGATAAAATTAATTTGTGTTTTTTATTAAAAAGATTTATTATATTTCCAAGTAACAAAGATTTAGTTTGTTCTGCTTCTCAGAACGAAATAGCACGTTCTTCTTCTCACAAAGGTATCGTTTGTTTTACTTCTCACTGGTTTTTGTATTTAAAAAAATATTCGAAAATATTATTAATTAAACTATTATGAATTTAGANNCGGATTCATTAAATATATTTTCAGGAGAATTTCTATTTTTTAAACGCCTTAAAAAACAGATAAGAAGAATAATCTGCAATTACCGGATAAAAACGAAGCAAATACATTAATAATAAAAAGTTAATGTAATAGCATTAATTTAGCATCAGAAACTCTATTTCTATTTGATTCAAACCATATTTTCACTTCGACATTAATATAATTTACTTGTTTTTTTTAACATTATTTATTATAATCACATAATTATTGCAATTAAATAAAAGTTTATTTATTGTTATTTATACCCAATTCTAACTATCAAGTGTTTTGTAAGTATTGATCGTCAAAGAAATATTTGTCGGTGTTGTGACTGTATATCTAAAAGCAAGTATCAATGTTAAAAATTCGTTATTAAAATTAGATAATTTAAAAACATTTTGACAAAACATACCGCTTATAATTTTTATCAAATTATTTAAATCGCATATTTATAAAATAATTTTGCGGATTAATGAAATATGATTCAAAAGAGGGGGTATAATTTATACAAAGCAAATCAAACATTATGAAGAAGTCAAAAATTAAGTTATTAAAAACCGGGAAGAAAAAATCGCCCTTTAATAATTCAACGAAAATTAAGAAAAAAACCAATAAAAAGAAAATAAAATATTCTTCAAATCCTTCGGAAGTAAAGAGTCTTATCCGCGAATTACAACAGCATGATATCGAACTTGAAATGCAGAATGAAAAATTGCAAATATCTTTTGAAAAAGTAAATACTTTACTGGATAAATATACGGGATTGTATGATTTTGCACCGATAAGCTATTTTACTTTTGACAGGGATTCAGTGGTTCATGATTGTAATTTAGCTGCTTCCGAACTTCTTGGTATTGAGCGTTTGAAATTATTAAACAAAAAATTTCTGCGCTTTTTATCAAAAGATTCATTGCCAGTATTCAATAATTTGTTAAAAAAGATTTTTAAAAGTAAACAAAAATTATCCTGCGAAATTACTTTATCCGATATTGCCAGAAAGCCGATTCACACACGAATAGAAATTATCGCTTCCAAAGATGGAAAAAAATGCCACGCTGTTTTAATTGATTTAACCGAAAAAAAATTCATAGAAAACGAATTGCAAAACAAACAGGCATTGCTAACTATTTTTATGGAAAATATTTCCGAACCCATTTATATAAAAGATGTCGAAAGCCGTATATTAATAGCAAATCCCGCATTAGCAAGTATAGCCGGGAAACCTCTTAACGAAATTATTGGCAAGACTGATTCGGAATATTATAATAACAAAATAGTGGGTGGAGCCCTCCGGAAAAATGATTTACAGGTAATAAAATCCGGTAAAAGCATGACTTTTGAAGAAATTGTTTTTAAAAAGGAAAAACCACTATCATTCATTTCCGTTAAAGCTCCGTTTAAGGATGCATATAATAATATCATCGGTATAATCGGAATATCTTATGATATTACGGAAAGAAAAAAAATCGAAAATGATTTACGAAACAGCGAAGAAAGTAGCAAAATGCTCGCGGATTTTCTTGAAAGTTCTCAGCAGCCCTTTGGTGTTGGTTATCCTGATGGTTCTCTCGGATATATCAATAAAGCTTTTGAAAACCTGACCGGATATAACAGAGATGAACTGCAATCAATGGATTGGTCAAAAACTCTTACCCCGCCTGAATGGCGTGATATTGAAAATAAATCACTCAAAAAATTAATTAGAACAGGTCAGCCTGTATATTATGAAAAAGAATATATCCGCAAAAATGGAACCCGTGTTCCAATCGAACTTTTAGTTCATCTTATTAAAGACGAAAATGGTAAGCCCCTTCATTTTTATTCTTTTATTACCGACCTGACAGAGCGCAAACAGTTGGAAAATTTATATAAGAAAAAAGCAGATGAATTACAGGTTATTCTCGACTCAGTTCCGGCTATGGTTTTCTACAAAGATACGGAAAACCATTTCGTTCGAACTAATAATGCTTTTGAAAAAACGATGAAATTAACTAAAGAGGAACTCGAAGGAAAATCTCTTTTCGATATCTACTCTTTAGAAATAGCAGAGAAATATTGGAGTGATGATAAGCAAGTAATAGCAACACGAAAACCAAGATTAGGAATCATCGAACCAATGGAAACGTCTGAAGGTTTAAAATGGGTTCAAACAGATAAAATACCTCTGATAAACGAGCAAGGAAAAATTATAGGAATTATTGGTTTATCAGTCGACATTACCGAACGCAAAAAAGCAGAAGAAGAATTACGCGAGAGTGAAGAGCGTTTCAAAGTAATTGCATCAAGCACACCTGACCATGTTCTCGTTCAGGATAAAGAACTTAGATATACACTTGTAGTGAATCCTCAAATGGGATTCAAAGAGGAGGATATGATCGGCAAAACAGATTTTGATTTTCTTTCAAAAGAAGATGCGGTTAATTTGACTTCAATCAAACTCAAAGTATTGGAAACCCGTCAACCTCTTCATATCGAGACTTCATTATCATCTCGTAATAATCAACTGGAATATTTCGATGGTTCTTACGTTCCTAAATTCGATTCCAAAGGCAATGTGGATGGCTTGATAGGATATTTTAAAAATATTACGGAGCGTAAGAAGATGGAAGAAGCTTTGCGGGAAAGTGAAGAGCGCTTCCGTTCTCTTTACAATACTATGACAGAAGGTATGGCGCTTCACGAAATGATAAGTGATGAGTCCGGCAATTATATAGATTATAAAATTCTTGAAGTTAACCCTTCTTTTGAAAAAATTACAGGAATAAAACGTGAAAAGGCAATTGGTCAGCTTACGTCAAAATTGTACGGTTCCGGCAGCCCGCCATTTTTGGATATTTATGCAAAAGTAACGCTAACCGGTGAATCGATAGAATTTGAGAACGAATTTCAACCCATGCAAAAATCATTCAGCATTTCTGTCTTTTCTCCCGAAAAAGGCAAATTTGCTACCGTGTTCAGCGATATTACAGAAAGGAAAAAATGGGAAGAAGATATCAGGAAATTCACATTGGAATTACAACAAAAAAACGAAGAACTGACGCGTTTCAATAATGCTATGGTCGGGCGTGAACTTCGTATGATGGAACTTAAAAAGGAAATAAACGAACTATGCAATAAAACCGGAGAACCTTTCCGCTACTTAAATGAAGAAAGAATGGAAAAAAAAGATATTAAGAATAGTATTATATAGAAGTAGAATATAAATTTTTTAACGATATGCTTTTTAATGAATACTGAATACGGGCATATAAATTAACAATTCATAAAACCTGAAAAAAGAAATGTCTGCAAATTTAGAAAAATTGGAAAAAGAAAATACCGAACTCCGGATTCAGCTCGAAGAAGCTCAGGCAACTTTGAAAGCCTTGCAAAACGGAGAAATTGCCGCACAGGTCAACTCATCAGAGGAAATTGGAAAATTTTATTCTTTAGAAAATCTTGCGTCTTATCCAAAGTATAATCCAAACCCGGTAATAGAAATTAATTCTTTTTTAGAGATTACACTTTATAATGAAGCTGCCTCAAATATATTAAACGAATTAAAAATTAAGGACGCGCACGCCTTTTTACCGGGTGACATGAATGAAATTATTAAAATTCTCAGGTCTGAAAATAATGGACCCGTTCTGCGGGAAGTCCGGGTTGGAAATCATTTTATAGAAGAAAATATAAGATATATTCCTGGTTACGAAACTATACGTATATACGGCAGAGATATTACGGAATACAAAAATACCGAAAAGAAATTAAAAGAAAGTGAAGCAAGTTTAATAGAAGCTCAAAAACTCGCTAAGATAGGAAACTGGAGCTGGGACCTTGAAACGAGTGAGCTTAAATGGTCAGATGAAATGTATAATATTACCGGCAGGGATAAAAATTTAAAACCTCCTTCGACTATAGAAACTGAAAATTTTTATACTCCCGAAAGTGCAATCATGCGCAATGAGTCTGTTAAACAAAGTATAGAGCAGGGAGTTAAAACATCTTATGATGCTGAATTAATTCGTTTTGATAATAATGAACACAGGTGGATTCAAACTATTATTAATGTTGAAAAAAATGAGTCGGGAAAAGTTGTAAAGTTGTTCGGAACGGCACAGGATATAACAGAAAGAAAAGAAGCTGAAGCAAAAGCAAATGAAGCTTCCCGTCTTTATAGAGTAATTTTTGAAAACAGTGATGACGGATTATTACTTACAGCACCCGATGGTAGAATTTTTGATTCAAATCCTGCAGCAACACGCATTCTCGGATTCAGCAGGGAAGAAATTATTGCAAATGGAAGAGAAGGAGTTGTTGATGTTTCTGACCCGCGATTAAAAACTTTTCTCGAGAAAAGATTAAAAGATGGACATAATTCGGGTGAATTAACTTTGTTAAAAAAAGATGGAACTAAAATTCCCGGTGAAATAACTTCGCGAATATTTTATGATGAAAAAGGTGAAGCATATACAAGTATGATATTTCGTGATATTTCCGACAGAAAAAAAGCAGAACAAAAATTAAAAGAAAGTGAAGTAAGTTTAAAAGAAGCTCTNNCGAAACAGGTGAAATCACATGGTCTGATGAATTATACGAAATGTTAGGGAGGGATAAAAATTTAGGACCAACAAAAATAGAAGATAATAAAGAATTATTTACTCCTGAAAGTTTAACAATTCGAAACGAAGCTCTTAAGAGAAGCATGGACTCAGGAGAATCTGCATCTTATGAATGCGAAATAAATCGTTTTGATAATAAAAAACGAATTTGGGTAAATTCCAGAATCAAAGCGGAAAAAAATGAATCCGGTAAAATTAAAAGAATTCTGGGAACCACACAGGACATAACAGAACAGAAACGGGTAAGCGAGATGGTAAAAGCCG
The DNA here is from genome assembly GCA_003135995.1 of Ignavibacteriota bacterium. Classification (GTDB taxonomy): domain Bacteria; phylum Bacteroidota; class Ignavibacteria; order Tepidaquicellales; family Tepidaquicellaceae; genus FEN-1257. The sequence continues at coordinate 14,103 of PNBM01000102.1, forward strand.
AAAGACAAAGGTTATTTGATGTTCTTGAAACTTTACCTTCTTACGTTGCACTTTTGGATCCCGATTATCATGTGCCTTTTGCAAATAAATATTTCCGTGAAAACTTCGGTGAGTCAAATGGAAAACGATGTTTCGAATATTTATTCGGACGAACAGAACCCTGCGAAATATGCGAAACATACAATGTGTTAAAAACAATGAAGCCGCATAGCTGGGAATGGACGGGACCTAATGCTAAGACGTATGATGTTTATGACTTTCCATTCAAAGATACAGATGGCTCAACATTAATAATGGAAATGGGTATAGATATAACAGAACGTAAGAAAGCAGAGGAAGAATACCGGAAACTTAACTCCGAACTCGAACAACGCGTGAAGCGTCGTACATCTGAAATCGAAAAAATTAATAAAGACCTGCAAGCTTCACGTCTGGCTGCGCTTAATTTAATGGAGGATGCCGTCAAATCTCAAAAACAAATAAAGAATTTATATGAGGAATTAGTCCATTCTTCTGAATTAAGATTGCTGGCATTAAGAGCGGGACAACTGGGTACATTTGATTTTAATTTTCAAACAGGTGAAATTATTTTTGACGAACAGGCGAAAAAAATTTATGATTATTCCGGAGATGAATATCTTGATATTACAAATGTCACAGAGTGGATTCATTCAGATGATAGGGAGCGAGTGAACAAAGAAATTAAAGGTGCTTTCGAACGTGAAGCGAATGGTGAATTCGAATCCGAATACCGTATAGTCCGGAAAGACGATACTATATACTGGATTTACGCAAAGGGTCAGGTTCATTATGTTGGAGAGGGTCAGAATCGTCACGGAGACAGAATGATTGGAGTTCTTCAGGATATTACAACTCGTAAGAATATGGAAGAAGAGTTGAAAAGGTCGCGCGAAAACCTGGAATTCAAAGTGCAGGAAAGAACTGCCGAACTTAAAAAAATCACGAATGAACTTTATCGTATTAACAGGGCACTTCGAACTATCACTGCTTGTAATCAGGCTCAGATACACTCTACAACGGAAAACGAATTGCTGAAAGAAATTTGCAGAGTAATTGTTGAAGAAGGTGGTTATCGGTTAGCATGGGTTGGATATGCAGAAAATGATGAAAAAAAATCCGTCCTTCCTATAGGCAGTGCAGGTTATGAAGAAGGATATCTTGAGAAAGCTCATATATCATGGGCGGATAACGAGTATGGTCATGGTCCTACCGGTACCGCTATCCGGACAGGGAAAATATCAATTTGCCGGAATATGCTTACTGACCCCGATTTCGAACCATGGCGTAAAGAAGCAATCAAACGCGGTTATGCCTCTTCGATAGTTCTTCCGCTGACAATCAGTGGCGTTGCTTTTGGCGCAATATCTATATATGCAGTCGAACCTGAAGCATTTGATGTAGAAGAGGTAAAGCTTCTTTCTGAATTGGCTGAAGACTTATCCTATAGCGTAAAAGCCATCAGGAATGATATTGAACGTAAGTCGGCCGAAGAAAAACTTACAGTTTTAAATGATGAAATACTCGACCTTTATAATAACGCGCCATGCGGTTATCATTCACTTGATAAATATGGCATAATAACGAGGATAAATAATACAGAGCTTAAATGGCTCGGGTATGAACGTGATGAAGTTATTAATAAAATGCATATCACAAAAATTCTTGCGCCCTCTGGTCTTGGAAATTTTAATAAGAATTTCCCGCTATTAATTAAAAATGGATTTATAGAAAATGTTGAACTTGAATTCTTAAGAAAAGACGGCTCATCATTTTTCCTCAACCTTAATTCAACTGCAGTGTATGATGAAAACGGTGAATTCAAAAATACACGTACGACGCTTTTTGATATAACCGAGCGGAGAATGATAGAACAGAAACTTCAGCTGGCACTAACAAACTGGACGGAAACATTCAACGCTATCGGTGACCGTATTTGTCTCCTCGATAAAGATGGTATTATAGTTCAATGTAACAAAAGTATGACGGATATGCTCAGCGTTTCTGAAGATAAAATTATGGGTAGAAAATGTCATAGTATTTTACACGGTACAAACTGTTTCATCGAAAATTGTCCGTTCGCTGCGATGAGGAAAAGCAAGAAAAGGGAATCTCACGAATTAAAAATAGAAAATAAATATTACACAGTATCCGCTGACCCTATTTTTGATAAAAATGGTAATATTCAGGGAGCAGTTCATATATTAAGTGATATAACACAACGAAAAGAAGCTGAAGAAAAAGTACGTGCGGCATCACTTTATACACGAACCCTTATTGAATCCAGTCTTGACCCGCTTTTGACAATTGATAAATACGGAAAAATTAATGATGTCAATAATTCTACTGAAAATATTACCGGAATCAGGCGTGACAGCCTTATCGGAACTGACTTCTCAGATTATTTCACTGAACCTGACAAAGCAAAAACAGGTTATAAAAAAGTTTTATCTGACGGTCTTGTAAGAGATTATCCTTTAACGATTCGCCATAAGTCGGGAAAAACAACTGACGTTTTATACAATGCAACCGTTTACAAAAATGAATTTGGGAATACAGTTGGAATTTTTGCTGCCGCCCGCGATATAACAAAGATAAAGGAAGCAGAAAAAAAGATTAAAGAAAGCGAAGCTGAACTTATTGAAGCGCAGCATATAGGACATATAGGAAGCTGGTCATGGAATAAGAATACAAATGTAATTACATTGTCAAATGAAATTTACAGAATATATAATCTCAACACGGATAAACCCGTTCCCACTTTAAACGAACTTTTCAATTTTTATAAACCCGAATACTCTGAACTAATTAAAAAGACTATACTCAAATCAATCGATACCGGAGAGTCTTTCGAACTCGATTTGGAATTGCCCGGTAGGGACGTACCTGTAAAGTGGGTTACAGTACGCGGAAACGTAATCACAATCGAATCAGGAAAATTTATCGGGCTTCGGGGAACAATGCAGGATGTGACCGAACGAAAAAAAGCTGAAGAACAATTGCGTGAACTCGCTCATAATTTGCAATCTATTCGCGAAGAGGAACGTACAAGGCTCTCACGCGAATTGCATGATAATTTCGGACAGTCGCTTACAGGTCTGAAAATGAGTATCTCATCTTTGGAAAAAAGATTATCGCGGCAGGATGACACAAAAAGTTTTTCGGATATTTTTGAAAAAATAAAAGGGATGAAATCGATAATTGATGAACTCGCGATGTTAACAAGCAGATTGTCAATGGAATTGAGACCGAATGTCCTCGATATGCTTGGTCTGAAACCTGCAATTGAATGGCTCGCAGAAGATTTCAAACGAAAGAGCGGCATTGATTGTAATGTAAGTTCTGCTTTGGAAACCATTGATATCATTCCCTCTCACGCAACTGAAATTTTCAGAATTATTCAGGAAATTTTTACAAATGTAATCCGGCATTCCGAAGCAAATCTCGTTAATGTAAATATTTTTGAAAAAAATAATAGTTATACAATCGAAATAAAAGATAACGGCAAAGGAATTAAAGAGGCAGATATTTCGTCCCCTTACTCGTTCGGTCTGATGGGAATGCATGAGCGGGCGTTGCTTTTTAACGGAAAAATAGATATTATTGGAGCATCAGGAAGCGGTACACGGATTTTAATAAATATACCAAAAAATAAAAAATGATAAAAATATTAATCGCTGATGACCATCCTATGATAAGGTATGGTTTGAAACAAATTATATCGGAGCAGAAAGATATTAAAGTGACCGGTGAAGCTGAAAACGGAAAGCAGGTATTTGAATTTTTGAAAAAAAACGAATACGATTTGCTGATTCTTGATTTAAACCTGCCGGATATAAACGGTGTGGAAATATTAAAGAAATTAAAACATTCCAAATATAAAATTCCGGTTCTTATTTTAAGCGCTTTTCCGGAAGAACAGTATGCCGTGAGGCTTATAAAAGCAGGAGCATCAGGCTATCTGAACAAAATTGCCGTTGCTGATTTGTTAATAGATGCCATAAGAAAAATTATTTCGGGAGGTCATTATATCAGTTCCGCTTTATCCGAAAAACTTGTTTCCGCCATTACAAACGATAACGAAGAAAATGTCCACGAAAAACTTTCCGAAAGAGAATTCGAAATATTGTGTCTGATAGCTTCCGGGAAAACAGTTAAAGATGTTGCCGATAAATTATTTTTAAGCATACCGACAGTCTATACTTATCGTTCCAGAATTCTCGAAAAAATGGATATGAAAAATGACAATGAACTGATTCAGTACTGCATCAAAGAAGGACTCGTATTATAAAAATGTTTTTTTCTTATATTTAATTTCAAACAGGGAATTACCGCCGATAATTTTATCATTAAAATCCGGTTAATAATTATGAGTGGAATCATAATCATTATTATTGATTATTTGTGATATTTTTAGGATATTACAATTTGTTTTTTCGTATTGCCCGTTCATTTCGTAATCCGAAAAAAATTTATTTTTAATGATATTACTATTAACATCGAAAAATATTAATTATGATAAATATATTAATTGCCGATGATCACCCTATCGTAAGGTCAGGTTTAAAGCAGATAATTACAGATGAAGAAGATATGGTTGTGAGCGGAGAAGCTAAAAACGGAATGCAGGTCCTGGAATTATTAAAAGAAGATAAATACGATATTTTAATACTTGATATCAACCTCCCCGATATAACAGGTATGGAAGTATTAAATAGAATAAAACAATCTAAAATTAACATTCCCGTTTTAATTTTAAGTGTTCTTCCGGAAGAGCAATATGCCGTAAGGATGATTGAATCGGGAGCATCGGGGTATATTAATAAAATGGCAGCATCTGACCAGTTGATAATTGCAATAAGAAAAATCATCGCAGGCGGATTTTATATAAACCCTGCATTATCGGAAAATCTTGCCTCGGTTATAAGTAAAAACAAAAAACAAACTCCTCATCAAAATCTTTCCGCTCGCGAATTTGAAATCATGTGTCTGATTGCGTCAGGGAAATGCGTCAAAGAAATCGCGGAAAAATTAACGCTGGGTGTTCCTACTATTTATTCTTTCCGCACAAAAATACTTCAGAAATTAAATCTGAAAAATGATTCCGAACTCATTCAGTACTGCATTAAAGAAGGACTGATTTCGTAGTTTTTATTTTCCCCCTTCAAAGGGAGGAAATGCAAAGCCCTCATTTTTTTTCAACTCTTCTCCTCCTGATTCCGCTAAACCAAACTTGTATTCCACAATTTTATAAGCCTTGAATATTTTTAATGAGAAGAATTGTATCATAATGAGAAATATTGTCAAAAATCATCATTTTTTATTATAGAAACAGAGTATATTTATTGGCAGGCTAATTGCTTAATATATATTGTAATTAAATCTTTTAGGAAAACTTTGTAAAAGAGAAAAAATAAAAAAATAAGGATATCCGTGATGGATAAAAAAGAATATTTAATTCAAAGAAAAAAGGAATGTTTTAAGCAAATATTAAGCAGCTTTAAAAAAGGTTATATATTATTAAACGAATGTTATACCTACGAACCGTCAGAGGCTGTTATAAAGAAAGACAAACTGAAAACATTTTTAGATAAATGCGAAAGAACAGAGGAAAGAGAAATAAATTGTTTAACCGATTCGGAAAAAATATTGATAGAAGGAGATATATATTATTATAAGATTCTAAGTATACAGGAAAAGATGTACAGGGTAATAAGGTATCTTACAAGCGGAGATAGAAGAAATATTGAAGTATTGGAAAGATATCTGAAAATATTTGAAGAAGATTTTGGTTTAAAATAAACACATATATTCGGTCTTACCCCCTTTTAAAGGGAAATGGACTTCGCTCTTACGCCCCTTTGAAGGAGGGTAGGGGGGATGATTTTCTTTTTTTTAAATTCTCAACTTATGCTCTTCACCCTCTTCGCAGTCGCAATTTCCTTTTAATCCCGAAAAGTCAGGATTTGTACATTATATTAATAAATGATTTTCGTCGAATTAAGCGTTTTACGTCAGGGTTTTTTAGCAATTAAATGGACAATTGAATTGTTTTATATAATAGTAAGAAACAGTTGCTAAACCGAAAGGTAATAGCACGGGAAAATGTCATCACTTTCAGGTGAAGAAATGCATATAAGATTAGTTGTTTCGTAATAACGCATACTGCATTTAAATATATGTAAATTTATAAGAGCAATTCAAATTTATTATTTCTGCCAAATCATTTAAAAAATGAAAAAAAGTCATGATATTTCACGGTTTTCAATTAAATTTATTGCTTTTACTTTTTAATCACAGCTATTTTGTTGATTATCAGTATAGTGTAAAATTTAGGAAATAATCGGAAACAAAGCAGAAAAAATATTTTTAACTTGAAGAAAAGTTAAATAAAATAAATATTAATAATCCGTTAAATGATGTTTTTTTAAAAAGAATTCATTCATCGGGTAATTATTTTCAATATAAATGCTCCTGAGTATGAAAAATTATGACAAAAAGGGAAAACAGATTCTATTTAAACTGATATCTTTATTTGCAATCATTGCATTAATTATTATCATTGCAGGGTATTTTTATTACAAAAGTTACGAGAATCAGTACCTTACAGGAATCAAACAACAGCTTACTGCGATTGCAGATTTAAAGGAAGGCGAACTTATTCAATGGAGGAAAGAGCGGCTCGGGAACGCTAATGTATTTTACAAGAATATTGTATTAACTGAACATATCAAGCAATATTTTAATAACCCAAAAGACCTTGATGCAAAGAAAAGAATTGAAGCCTGGATGAAACAAGTTCAGACAGGTGATAATTACAACGGGATTTTTTTATTAGATACACTCCTCACAAAAAGAATAATAATTCCTGAAAATTCGGAACGAGTAGATGCATTCATTTCTCCGGTTATTTTTGATTCGCTGAAATCAGGCAATATCATATTTGAAGGATTCTACCGTGATGAAACGCAAAATAAAATATTCCTGAGAATTCTTGTACCGATAATTGATGAGAAAAATGATAACAGGATGATTGGAATAATCGAGTTGAGAATAGACCCCGAAAATTATCTTTATCCTTTAATTAATGAATGGCCTACTCCAAGCAAAACTGCTGAAACATTAATTATAAAACGCGAAGGAAACGAAGTTGTATTCCTGAATGAATTAAAATTTCAAAAGAACACAGCGCTTAATTTTCGTATTTCATTGGAAAGAACAGAAGTCCCTGCCGTAAAGGCAGCTCTTGGAGAAACAGGGATTGTAGAAGGAATTAGTTACAACGGCGAAGAAGTGATAACAGATGTAAGAAAAATTCCCGGTTCACCGTGGTATTTGATTGCACGGATTGATAAATCTGAAATAAATACTCCTTTGAACGAAAGACTGAAATTTATGTTCATTCTTATCGGTGGTTTTTTACTTAGTGCGGGTTCGGGTGTAGGTTTTATCTGGAAACATCAAAATGTCAAATATTTCGAAGAGAAATCTAAAATAGCGGATGAGTTAATCATCGCAAACAAAGAACTTGCTTTTCA
>PNBM01000102.1:21728-23541 GCA_003135995.1 Ignavibacteriota bacterium
TGGGCTATTCATACGAAGCGTTTCTTGGAAAAGAAATCTGGGATATCGGTTTATTTAAAGATATAATTGCCAATCGGGACAAATTTTCAGAAATACAAAAGAAAGAACACATCAAATATGACGGCTTACCGCTGGAAACCCGAAAGGGACAAAAAATAAATGTAGAGTTCGTCAGTTATTTGTATGTCGTGGACAATAAAAAGGTAATTCAATGCAACATTAAAGATATCACAGAACGTAAGCAGGCTGAAGAGGAAATAATAAAACTAAATGCAGAACTCGAACAACGTGTAACTGAACGTACTTCACAATTAGAAAATGCAAATAAAGAACTCGAATCATTTTCATATTCTGTNNCCCATGACTTGCGGGCCCCATTGAGAGGAATAGACGGATTCAGCCTCGCTTTGTTTGAAGATTATCATAATAATCTTGATGATACCGCAAAATATTACATCGAAAGAATCAGGGTGGCAACTAAAAAAATGGACGTTTTGATTGATAGTTTATTGAAACTTTCAAGGGTATCGCGTTTTGAGATGAAAGTTGAAACTGTAAATTTATCATTACTTGCANNAAGAAAATCGCAGAAGGTTTGAGAGAATCCGATGGAAAAAGGAATGCGGATTTTATTATTCATGATAATATAACCGCAGTAGGCGATGCTAACCTTTTAAATATCGTTCTTGAAAATCTTTTAAACAATGCTTGGAAATTTACTTCAAAAAAAGATAAAACAATAATAGAATTTGGCGTAATTCAGGAAAAATCAAAATTGATATATTTTATAAAAGATAACGGAGCGGGATTTGATATGAAATATTCCGATAAACTTTTTAGTGCATTCCAGCGTCTGCATTCTGAAAAGGAGTATCCCGGGACAGGCATTGGACTTACAACAGTGCAAAGAATTATAAGGAAGCATAACGGAGAAATTCGTGCTGAAAGCAAATTAAACGAAGGAACAACATNNCCGTAGGCACGGAATATTTATAGAAAACGAATATATCGTGAATGATTGTGCCGTAGGCACAAAATAAATATCTTGTCCCTAAAGGGACAAGGAAATTTGTTGAATGAATTTTTTTATAAATATTTTATCCCTGACGGGATAATGAAATTGAATGATATAATTTGTGCCGTAGGCACGGAATATTTATAAAAAATGAATATATCGTGAATGATTGTGCCGCAGGCACAGAATATTTATAGATAATTTTAAATTTAAAATTATGGCAAATACATTTACACAAATATATATTCAAACGGTTTTTACCGTTCAAAATAGAATTTCATTAATTAAATCTGAATGGAAAATAGAGTTATACAAATACATAACAGGTATTGTTCAAAATAACGGACATAAATTGATTGCTATAAATGGAATGCCGGATCATTTACATGTATTTATTGGAATGAAACCCAATCAATCATTATCAGATTTAATGCAAGATATAAAAGGTGATTCATCAAATTGGATTCATGAAAAAGGATTTGTAAAAGGACGATTTGAATGGCAGGCAGGATTTGGAGCGTTTTCTTATTCTATCTCTCAGATTGATAAAGTTGTAAAATACATTAATAATCAGACGAATCATCATAAAATAAAAACATTTATCGAGGAATATTTAGATTTTTTAAAGAAATTTAAGATTCCATTCGATGAACGGTACATATTTAAACCAGTTGAAGATTAGTTATAAATATATTGTCCCTAAAGGGACAATGGAAATTTTGGAATGTTTTTTTATAAATATTTTATCCCTGACGGGATAAAGGAATTTGTTGGAAGAATTTTTTTATAAATATATTG
>PNBM01000227.1:0-13677 GCA_003135995.1 Ignavibacteriota bacterium
TGCGGCAAGGCACTCCAGGTTTCAAGATGGTTCATGTGTCTAACGACTATATAATAGTTGCCTCCACTCGCTCTCATAAATAAAGGAGATGCTGTTCCGGTAGATGAAAGTACCAGTTTTGCAGTATCAACATAAGCGTATGGTGAAGTGCTGCTTGCAAGAAATATTCTTACCGTATCTGTAACCTGAGAAGTTCCGTTCCAGTACCCTTCGAGGTATACTTTCAGAGTAAGAGGTAAACCTGAAGCCACTGTTGTAAAGTGCCATATAGATGAATATGGACCCGTTCCACCAGCATTCGTAGCATTAACTCTCCACCAATATTTTCTTCCGTTGAGTAATTTTCCTGCCGGAACAGTTAGCTGTGCAATAGTTACTCCTGAAGTATCCCAGGTTGATGTTGTGAAGCCCACAGTATCTTTTGTAGAGTCTGCAATTTGAATTCTATATGTACTTGCAAACTGAACAGCATTCCAAACTATCAACGGAGTCAATGAAACATTAACCTGACCGTTCGTAGGTGCAGAAAGTGTTGGCGCGACCGGAGCCGCCGGAACTGTTGTGAAGCTAAAGAAAGTACTGAACGAACCCCAACCTGTTTGGTTCTTAGCTTTGACTCTCCAGAAATACTTCGTACTTAAGGAGAGACCGGTTAAGGATTTAGTTGTGTCTGTCAGGGATGAGTCACGAATTACACCGGTTGCAAACGTGGAGTCTGTGGAGTATTCGTANNTATTCGTACCAGTAATTAGACAGAGTATGAATATCATCGTTTCCTGCTCTACTCTTCGATATTTTATTAGATTTTACGACATCGGTTCCATTATTTTCTTTTCCTTTATTAATCTGTACAGTAGTGACTAATGTTTCTGCTGCTTTACGCCATACACAAGTCATTGTTGTAGGAATATTAATCGAGTAATTCGGAGGCGACACGAGTATCGGTGCACTTGGTGCATTTGGAGCAGTCCTGAAGTTCCATGGAGAACCCCACAAACTTACGCCAAGAGCATTAGAAGCATACATCCTCCAGTAATACTTTGTATTAGTTGTAAGTTTACCAGAAGGTACAGTAAATGTTAATCCTGTCACACCTGCAGTATCTAAAGCATTAGCTGCCGCAAATGTTGAGTCAGTATTTATTTGAATTCTATAGCCCACTGCCACATTAGAAATAGTCCAGGTCAATGTTGGAGTTGTTGATAAATCAACCGAGCCACTTGTTGGTGTAAGTAACACAGGCGGATTAAGCAACGGAGCATCATAAAGAGCGAGTCTGATTGGTGTAGTACCCGTAGCCGGGTTAACTGTATTCGCACCACCTGGCCATAGACCGGTTGCACTCGTATTAAATGAGAGTACTGCACCAGTTGTTAATGACCTTTGTTCGACTCTTTGCAAGCCACCTGCTAACGTGTTAGGTAATAAATTACCCCATCTTCCGTTAAACAAATTAACACTATCAACATAAAATTGAATTGCAGTAGATGCTGTGAAAGTATATCCTTGATTTTCTATCCAGGATGTTGAAAGAGGTTTTCCTGTACCTGCAACATTATCATATAATGCTACAAAGTTTTTCGGAACTCCGAGTGAAATGCCGAAAACACCGCTTCCGTATGTGGCACCTGTTGAAGCACTTACTGCAAGCACCTGAATCGAGTCATTCATTGCATATCTTGCTAATAATGTACCGACCGAGTCACCTAATACGATAGTCGGATAAACATAATTACCTGCAGTAAATCTCGCATTACCTGAGTTAAGTGAGCCAAACCAACCGGTATAGTTACCGGAAGAATTTGCAACGAATGTTTCATATTGACCTGATGTTGTTAAGCTTCCGAGTGATGAATATGTAAATGTTCCCGTAGTAGTATTAACAAGCATTAAAATACCTGCACCTGCAGCTGTTGTTCCGATGTCGGTACTAATACCCATCATATTATAATATCTGTACGTTTTATTTGGAACTAATCCTTGTACTGTACCTCTGACTGCGACAGGTAATCTTGCAGCAGTTCCGGATGACATATATTTTGGACATAAAACCGATATATAATTTGACATCGACAGAGCTGTCGGGTCTGAAGATGTTCTGAATTTAAATACTGTCGAATACGGACCGGTTCCAGCATAGTTTGTTGCATTGACTCTCCACCAATGAGTTCTCGAATAAGGTAATGATAAAGAGAGCTGTGCAATTGTAACACCGGATGTATCTTTTACAAATGTTGTAAAGTTTACAGTATCTTTAGTTGAGTCTGCAACCTGAATCCTATAACTTGCGGCATATTGAACAGCATTCCATGACAGTACAACATTTGGATTAACATTGGTTGCCCCGTTTGGAGGTGATGTTAACACCGGTGCTGTTGGCATCGGAACGACTGTGGTAAAGCTCCATCTCGTGCTGAAGTTACCCCAACCAAATTGATTCTTGGCTTTTACGTGCCAGAAATATGTTGTTGCGTTAAGTAATGTTAATGTTTTTGTCGAGTCAGTTAATGATGAGTCTTTTGTGACTCCTGTTGCAAACGTCGAATCTGTACTTATTTCGAACCAATAATTTGCAATTGAGTTCGGACCCATAGTTTGACCAATCTGTTTTGTATTTTTTCCATTGGCTTTTAACATTAGTGACTGGTCATTGGTTTNNATTAAATGTTATAGTTATTGGTTGATTAACTGCATTATTCGCCGGGCTATTCAAGACCGGTACATTCGGAGTACCTATAACTTTGAAACTGAAGAATGTAGAGGATGCTCCATTAGCTCCGGTTGAATAAACAGGATTTACTTTCCAATAGTAATAAGTTAGAGGATTTGCACCTGTGAACGAGTAGTTTGTATCAGGTGAAGTTCCAGTTGTAATGATATTGGTAAACAATGAATCTGTTGCAATCAATATTCTGTAAGAAGACGCAAACAGAGCTTTTCTCCATTTCATTGCGACAGGAGTTTGATTTCCCGTACTGCCGTTTGCAGGAAGGAGAAGAGTCGATACAGTATTTCCATTTAAACTGAATTCGTGTGCGCCGATACAAACAGGTCCTGATGTAGCTCTCGGATAACCGTTATAGTCATTTGCGATTCCTGTTACACCAATTCCATTTTTATACACATAAGCTGCACCGAATTGAGTTGTATCTATATTCAGGTTATCAGTTCCAATGCTCCTGAATAAAGTAGTTCCCGGGATGTTTGTCGGATTATCCGAGACAGTATTTGCATCACCGAGAGAGGAAGCCTGCCATTGTGCGAGGGATTGGAAGTTTCCAAGACCCCATTCACCGATGGTATTTGCATTACCAATGTATAGGTTATAGTTAGTCGAATTTGCGGGCCAGCCTTCTACTATGCTTGATTCATTTGCAATGCAATAATGGAAACCGCCGCCACCAGATCTTGAATTAACGAATATATTGTTTTGTATATTAACCAAACCACTATTTGCATTTCTTATAAAATCATAAGAATTAAATGAATTGCCCGGCATAGTACCACCAATATAAACACTATTGTAGTAATAATTGCAAGGATTTTTAACAGCGTAATTTGTATGATAAAAACCAGCAATTGTACAAACAGCAGTAGAAGTTATATTATCCTTTCCATTCTTATTTACATTATTCTGATTCTTTTTAATAATTTGCTGAATATTTTGTTTATTCGGACTCTTTTCGTCATATACACCAAGGTTCAACGGACCTACTTCTAAAGGTGTTTGTTGTATAATTTTATTATTTTCTTTTGGAATTGCCATTAAATTAATTGGCGGGTTTTCAACTCTTACCTGTTCAAATTTTTCATTATATTTCGGTTGAATTATCAATCTTTCTGTAGGATCACCATTTGTAAGACACACCATATTGTTATAAATATTCCAGGTACCTGCATTTTGACAGTTTATACCGAGAATTAGAGGATATGGATTTGAAGCTCCTATTCCGGTATTTTTAAAATCATAAGCTTTATTGTATGCGCACAATCCACCTGTTGCACCACCGCAGAGGTAACCTCCGAGGAGTGGAGTACCGGTGCCTATACCAAGCGAATACAATGAATAAACATTATTATTAAGAATTGTATTGAAATCGTAACCTGAAGCACCTATACCGAGACAGGCATAAGATGCAATAGGGATGTTCATATTCACTGTAAGATTTCTAACTGTGTTTCCTGTAAAGTAACAAGGTGAAGCTACCCCAGAACCAGCATGCTGAAGTCCATAAACAGAAACCAGTGCAGAAGACCCGGGTACCCTCAAACCGATTGTACTAAATGATGTAATATTTGCTACTATATTATTAGTATAATAATTTGTTGTACCTGAACCATTTACAACATAGATACCTCTTAGGGCATGATAGTTTGACTGGTTAGTACATTGTATTGAATTAGCTGTAGTCAAGCTACCAACAAGGTTATTGCTGATAGTGTAAGTCTGACCATACGTTGTATTTGAATAATATATTCCGGCATATAAAGAAGACGTATCAGTCGAATTACCTGCAAATGTAATGCTTCCAACAGAATTGTTCATAATTGCTCCAATACCAAAATGATTTATCATTGCAATTGTGTAAGCAGCATAATTTGATGTATTTGTTGTTAATGTAATATTTCCTGTTCCTGTTGGAGAACCGACAGTATTACCAGTTAAATTACCGATATTAACATAACCTGCTGAAACATAAATTGACCTATAGAATGTGGAGCTAGTAGCCGCAGGAGAAGTTGTTAAATTAATATTCGCGAAAGTGTTACCCTGAATGCTGGATGGAACATTTAAGTACGAGATGTACATATAAATTCCATATATGCTAAATGCCGCGGCACTATTATAAGTTAAAGTAGTGCCACCGCAAGATGGGGCTGTACCTCCGAAATAGTTATTAGTAATATTGAAATCCCAGTTTGTCGAGTTATAAATATAAATATCAGAAGCATTTATAGCGTTAACAGGTGCCCTTGATGAAGTTTGGTAAAAGCTGTTACCGCTAATTGTCCAATCGGAATTATAATAATATATATAAATACCTGCATAGGTTGCAGAAGCATCGTAGAAGTAATTGTATATATTACAGTTTATAATAGAGTTGTAATTGTTGTAAGTCAGAAGTGTAGTAGATGTTCCGTAAGAATAGATTCCGTTTGCCATAAATCCTGTAGAATCGCTTCCNNCATCGCGGATATCACAACTGTTGACACAAATACTATCGTTGCCGATACCGGCATTGTTTGTTGTAGAACTGAAATAAATGACACCGCTTGAAGTATTTGTATTTGCACCTTCAATAGTGCAATTCTTTACGGTATCCACTCCGGTTTCATTCTGGAACTGAATTGTCGGAGTAGTTCCGTATTTATTCCTGAATGTCAGATATTTTGCACCCAGACCGTTATTACCATCTATAGTAACTCTCTTAACACCATTCAATCTAATCATTGCCTGTGAAACCCATCCTGAAATAGTTTTTAAACCTGTTGATGCAGGAACGATTTTAACTTTGTATCTTCCGATACCTGTTTCATTCAGTGCATTAAGCTGGTTAGTTCCATCTTCTGACATATCTGAAGTANNGCCTGTTACAGTACCTGCGTTAATCGCTGCGAATATACCCGCGGCACCAGTCAGATTTGTATATGTCTGCCCTGTACCCACAGGAATCGTACCTGCAAACGTAGCAGTACCAATAGTATAAGTGTTTGTACTTGTTATAGGTGCATTACCAGTAACGAGAGCGACTGAAGTCGGAGCTGTTGTAAACACACCCTGATTAGCTGCTACGTTTGGAGTAGTAGAGAGGTCCTGAGCAATAACAAAATACCATACTATCTGACCTGCAAGCACGCCTGTTCCGCCATTAAGCTTCGAGTAATCAATTGTGAAGTCAAACGGAGATGTTGTACCGTTTGCTTCAACATATTTCCATCCGTCTGTTGCATTTGTATTATCATTAATTACGTTTCCATCTATTGACCTCTTATAATAGCAGCGTGGTTTTGTACCTGATGTAACATTCACACCATTAGCTGCTGTTATTAAAACGTTAGATAAGTTTCTGTTTGAAGTGCTACCAATTCCTAATGGAGTGTAGCTAATCATCGGACCTACAGTACCTGTTCTCGTTCCACCAAATTCGTGAAATCCGATATCAGGTGCGGTTGGTGTAAAGGTACCTACGGGATAACCTGTATTCGGATAACGAGGTGTTCCGAATCCGTCATCTGTAACGGTAAGCGAAGGAATAGATATTGTTTGCCCGCCGCTTTCAAGTTGTGTCGCAATACCTGTATTTATGTGTAAATCATAAGGTGTCGTTGTTGTATTAACAAACGGCGGAAATTCTGTCACAGAATTGATATCTCTCGGAACAGCTCTTGTTTTATAAGTAGCGAGAGTTTGGTCAGAATTTGTACCGTCATAGAATAGTAAGTGATTCGTTGCCGCAGTACCAGCATAGAAGCAGTTGTTATTTGATGTCAGAACATTTGTAAATCCGGTCGAAGACCTTCTGTATGCTACTGCCATACCGCTCGAAGTTCCAGGTGTCGACATATCTACAAATACATTATTTCTCATATCTATACCTGTCGGGGATGTAGAAGAATATAATGCAGCAGTTCCGAAACTCGTACCTGTGCTTGTAGCATTTAAGTAAACTGTATTATAGTATAAATTTAAATACGTTCCACCTAATAAGTATATACCTGCGATTGCCGGGGCAATACTTGTACTTACAGGTGCTTTTAAGTCTGAAACAACATTATTATATATATTCGCTGTTGTTCCACTGGACACATATATTCCGTAGACAACACCAGCAGTTCCGGTTGTCGATTGGTTTCCATATATCCTGTTTTTATAAACATTCACAGGGTTACCACCAGCAATGTACATACTATAAACCGTACCACCAAGGCTTGTTAAGCCATAAATAGAATCCTGGGATACAGATGCCTGCGTTGTGTTTGTTCCGGCATTATAAAGACCATATACAGAGGAAGCACCGCCGGTAGTCAAATTATAAATCTTGTTATTATTAACATTAAGTACATTTGCAGGTGAACCAGACTGATATAATCCATACATAGTAGTTGCCGCTGCACTTGTCCAACCTGTTATAGTATTGNNCCAATAAACCTGTACCATTCATAATATTACCAGATACAGTATTATTACTACAATCTGTATATGCGGCTGAGGCACCATTATCAATGCAATAATAATATTCAGAACTTGTCGAAGGACTTGTATTATTGCTAACTACATTACTATCGCACTGACTATATAAATAAGATTGATAATAATAATTATATAATCCATATGTCGTACCTGTACAAGTCGTCCCACAATAGGTGTTATTTGAAATTTTGTTTTTGTTGCAAATTGCTGTATCTGCAATTCCATAGTTATACATTTGATATTGACAATATGAAGATGTCCCTAATACAACGTTACCGGAATCGAGATTGTTGTAAAAATAATTTTTACCGCTTGCAAATCCATAATTATAATAGTCGTAATNNATAGTTGTAGCTGCATTTCCGAAAGTATTACCGATAACTTTATTTCCGCTTACAATATTATTTCTTAATACATTAGAATTACCATTACAAGAATTATATAAATAGTAATTATAATACGAAGAAGTATAATTGATGCATCCCGTAATAACGTTATTCATTACATTATTATTATTACCATAATAGACTGAATTATAAATAGCATACATATAACCAGATGAACCAATAGTATCTACTAATGATATGGTATCATTAGTTATATTGTTATTACCATTGTTATAATACGCATAATCATAAATTCCGTAAATGTATCCTGTTTGTGTAGTTCCCCCTCTACTATTAATATAAGTGTTAGTAAAAGTAGCATTACACTGGCTATATGCATAAATTCCATAACAATTTGTAGTGGTACCACCGAAGTTAGTTATACTGCTTCTGCCTGAGCCTGTTGTGCCGACTACAACATTCTGGTCTTCCAAATAGAATGGTTGGATAATTTCAGTATAACTATATAAATAATATCCATTATAACAATTTGAAATATTGACGTTCAGGAAACTATTATTAGAGTTTGTTCCTGCCGCAGATAATGGTGCGGTTGAGGTACCTGATGTATTAATATAATTCGAATAAATTCCATTCGTAGCGGTATTTGTTTTAATTAAAGTGATATTACAATTTTTAATTGTAATATACTGGTCACCGTGATATGCATCCGGTCTCAATAATGCGTAACCCCATTCCATCTGGGTTGTTGTCGTTGTATTTGTACTTGTATCTCTTATATCAATTCCATCAAAGGTTATATAATTAACGCCGTAAAGTTTCACGACACCATCATAAGCACCTGTGCCAGCACCGGCTACGATGCAAGGATTTGCACCTGTACCTGTTTTTTGGAATGTGATAGGAGCAGATACTGAACCTGTACCTGTAATAGTAAGGTTTGCAGCGACTTCAACATAATTTGCTGCGATGTTAAATACTGTCGGGCAATATACACCACCTTTTGCATTTATATCAGCAATTGCTGAAGCAATTGTAGGATAGGTACTTCCAGGAATGGAATATGTTCCGCAAATAACGCTTCCTGTAATAGCGCGTTTTCCCGGAGGAGCTATAACTGTTGGAATTCGTGATACACCTCCGACGGTAACAGAGTTACATTGTGCATCAACAGAGTCACCAATAGTAGCAGTTCCCGGAAGGTCATAAGTTAACCAGAAATAGTTAACACCCTGTGCGAGAGTCTTTGAACCTGTTATAGTAAATGGTCCATTAGGATTTGCAAAAGACCCGACCTGCGTAGTTGTTGCAAATACCGGACTTGTCCCGGTATACCATAACTTTGCATTTGTAATATCGGTCGTAGGATTTGTGCTTCCGTTTGTTCCGAATGAAAAGTTCGAAGCACTTAAAGGGGAAATAGTTCCATCAGTCTGAACAGTCAGTCCTAAAATCTGAGTGTTAGATGAAGGGATATATATATTTGATAAATTAGATTGTGATGCTGCACTCGTAACATAAGTCATATTAGTATCTGCAGCGACAATGACTGTATAATCTTCCTGCTCACCATAAGTTAAATTAGCACAGATATTGGCTTGTCCCGGAGGAGTTGACAAATTAGCTCTGACTCTCATTCTTGTTGAACCAAGAGTTGCAGTAGTCGGGACATAAACTGTCGTTGTAGCGACGGTTGTAGTATTTCCCGGAATTACTGTTGTCGCGAAATATTCTCCAGGGTCAGTCATTGAAAAATTCTTATTCCAGTCAACCCACACGCCAAAAGCTACAGGGTTTGGATTTCCTGTGTTTTGGTCAATAACAATCATCGGGTAAGAATTTCCCAGTCTTACCGTAGTTGATAGGTTTGTATATCGCGAGTAAACATAGGGGAGAGTTCCCGGGCAACCCGTAGTATTATTAATACTTCCAAAGGTTACATTAGCAACATAAATACCATAGGGTAATCCTATATAAGTATAAGTCCCAAGGCAATAAGGGTCAATCAAATTTGCACCCGGAGGAGATGTAACTGTAGGAACCCGATTTCCCATCGGGCTCGTGGCAAAAATCGAGTCACAAGAAGCATTGACACTATCACCTGCAACTGCGCCTGCGGCAATATCGAATGTCAGCCAGAAATAATTCGAGGCATTCGGGTCTAATGTTGCAGTATCTGTAAAGTAATATGCTCCTGACGGATTTGTAACAGTTGAGCCATATTGTCTCGTCATTGCAAAAGTAGATGAAGACCTCGTGTACCATAGCTTAGCGTTAGCAATATCTACGGCAGGATTATTTGAACCATTGAGTCCGATTTTGAGTTTATTAATTAAAAATGGATTTAAAGAACCCGTATCAACGACCTGTACCTGAATCATCTGATTATTTGTTGAACCGGGCATAACTGGTGCACCTGCGTTAAGCTTAGTTGTATTACTTGATACATAGCCCATATTTGAAATAACAGGAACACCAATATTAATATCATCTATATGTAAATCATTTCCATATCCACTTAAAGCCTGAAAGATAACATAATTTGTCATTCCATTATAACTTGAAGGAATTGGTAAAGTAAATTCATACCACGCATTTGTCGCATAAACCCTTGAAATTTTAGCTAATAATGTTGCACCCGAAGTAGTGTATTGTGTAGTGCTTACCCAAACTGCCAAAGAATCATAATATGTTCCTGAATAGCCACTTTCTCTGTAAAACCAAAAGTCCACAACTGCTGCACCTCCTGCTGAAGATAAATTTATAACAGGAGAAATTAAATTAGCAATATTACCGGTATTAGAACTCCAGCAATTGTAGTGTCCCATATAAGTACCTGTATGAGGTACTATACCTGTCGGATAAGAACTTGTAGAAATCCGGTCCCAAAGTATTCCTGAAGTACCGGCGACGATTGTATCTTTCCATCCAGTAGGAGGAAAACTTGCTTCTTCAAAAGAAGTTGAAGCATACCATGAATTCGGGCTCGCATTATTTGTAATGCTACCTGAATTATCCAAATTCGAGCTATTTAGATTTTGATTCACAATAAATGGCGGGTTAGAATAGTTCGAACCCTCATTATATGGAGCAAAACCCGTGATTGCAGTATAGAATAAAATTCCTAACGCAACCAAAATGTAGTATGTCTTGTACATATAGGTTTTATTTATATTAATAAATGAATGAATTATTGAATTAAGGGACTCATAAAGATGATTATGAGCCATATAGAGATATTGCTGTGATAACGTAAAAAAAAGCACAAATTACCCTTTACTGTGAGAAAGTTTAATTTAAAAAATTAAGAAATATTAATCTTTACAGCTTATCTTTTTTATCGTGTAATATACGGGTGTGTTAAAATAGTAAGTATTCTTTTCAAACATTAATATCCCCCGATATAATTTTAGTTAATCAAAAAAATTTAGAACTACGAGCCTTTGTGGAACAGTGAATTTAACCTCTTCGAAATATTTTCTTAATTTGGGAAACAGACCTACTCCGTTTAAATAATACAGTCCTGATGAAAATATTTCAAATCCAATTATTTAATAATCTTTGATTATTAAATTAAGAGTAAACATAGGTAATGAAATTGAAATAGTCAACATTCAAATTCAGGGTATTTTCATATTTTTATTTTTTCAGATAAATATAAAAACTATTATAAATAAAGTAAATTGAACTTATAAATTTAAAAAATGTTTAAAGAATTTAGAAGAAAAATCTTAATATTCGATGAAAAAATAAATTTTTTATAATGTTTAATTTATACACTGATTATTACGAATCAAATTTTTTTATTAATTTCTTAACAGATTCCTGTTACAATTTAAACAGCATTTTTCAATTATATTTTATATCCATTCCTCAAAAAGTTTCTTTTGATACATCCTGAAAGAATATGAATTTAGATAAGAATTATGTTAAATAATATTTTTTTGCTATAGAATTAAAATAATCATTAAGTATTGACAGTTATAAAAATTTTAAATTTCATTGAAAAAAAATTAAATTCTTTTAATTACAAATAAAATTTCTTAATAAATTTTAAAAAAACAAAGGAGATAGAAATGAGAAAGTTACTCTTTATAATAGGCTGTCTGGTATTGACTTATCAATATGCTTTTTCGCAGGATGGTCTTAACAGCTGGACTCAGACATACAACAACCAGGGGAGAGTTTATGCAATCGTAGTTAATCCTCAAAGTACAAATATAATGTATATTGCGGGTTTGGATTCAGGCGTGTATAAATCTCTTGACAACGGAGCAAGCTGGTCAAATATTAACGGAACTATTGCTTATCCAAAATTTCTTTCTTTAGCTATTTGCGCAGGAAGTCCAAATGTACTGTATGCAGGTACAGACCAAAATGGCGGCAGCAGCAGCGGGGTTTACAAAACGACCGATGGCGGTGCTACATGGACATTATTAGTAAGCGGAATTACCGATAACCTTGCGATACAAAGTATTACAGTTCACCCGACAAATCCGAATATAGCATATATAGCGGTATTTGATGGTGTTAATGCGGCAACCAACGGAGTTTATAAAACAACTAACGGCGGCACAAACTGGACTGCGGCGAGTACAGGAATTACAAANNGATATTGACTGTAATGCTGAACCCTGTAAATCCAAATACTGTTTATGCAGGTTCATCATTAATTTTACCGGGAAGCACAGGACCCTCAACGATATATAAATCGTATGATGCAGGTAACAGCTGGTCTTTATTTAGTACAGGATTACCAACCGGAACAACTACAGGGGACCCGATACGAGCAATGAGCATGAGCACACTGGATACAAATACAGTTCTTGCGGCATTATTTGAAAACGATACAACGGGAGGTACTTATCTAACAACAAACGGAGGAACTTCATGGAATAAGAAATGGGGCATTCCGAATACTGTTGGCACACTTACAAGAGCTTGTTTAATCAGACCGGGCAGCAATACTGAATTTTACATGGGTATTGACCAAAGTTCAGCTACTGGTTTGATGGGAGTTTATCGTACTACTGACGGAGGCGCAACGTGGGTAGATTTCAGCGGCGGATTATTATTGAATACTTATCCTGTAAGAGCGCTTGCATTTAAGTCCGATTTAATTTCCCCGACTTTATATGCCGGNNACACTTTCCCTTCAACTGTTTCATTAGTCTGGTCAGAGCAGACATCGGGCACCCCGCAGATTTTATATTCAATTTCAGCTGCTGATAATAATAATGTCTGGGCTTGCGGTGCTGCCGGAGTAGTCAGTAGAACTACAAACGGTGGTGTTAACTGGACAGCAGCGACAGGTAATATTCCAACCACAGAAGCACAATATAATATATGGGCAGTGGATGGAAACACGGCACTGGTGACCGGTTCATCAACTATCACGCATACTTACATGACAACGAATGGCGGAACGAACTGGACTACAGTTTTTACACAGACAGGCGGATTCATAGATAATATCTGGATGGTATCTGCAACAAACGGATTTATGAACGGTGACCCGGTTGGCGGGAGATGGTCATTATGGAAAACCACAAACGGCGGAGTAAACTGGGATTCAACCGGACTGTTTTTAGCACAGAACGGATCTGAAACCGGATTTAATAATTCAATGATTGTAAGCGGAAATAATATCTGGATGGGAACGAGTACAAACAGAGTATATTATTCAACAAATTACGGAACAAGCTGGACAGCCCAGACGGTTGATGCACAGACAAATGGAATTGCCTCTTTCTGGTCAAATAATCCTTCCTCGGGAAAATTTTTCTTAGGAAGTGATTCACTTATGGTAACTACAAATTCCGGAACAAACTGGAATTTCGCAGGAGTTCAACCCGGTGCAGGAACTTTGACCGGAGCGATGACAGGAACCGGAACACAATGGTGGTATGCAAGACAAGCATCTGTAATTTATTATTCTTCGAATGATGGTGTTAGCTGGTCAACACAATACACAGCCCCGGCAGGTCTTTATTATGATTTCAGCAAGTCAAGAACGGGACCTTATATATGGGCAGTCAGAAGTAACGGTGCAATTTCAAAGTATGGAATTGCTACAGGTATAACTCCGATAGCAACGAATGTTCCGACTACTTTTTCATTATCTCAGAATTATCCGAA
>PNBM01000227.1:13747-17100 GCA_003135995.1 Ignavibacteriota bacterium
AAAACCCGATGCGAAAGCACCGGGTTTTTTTTAAATTAGATGAATTGGAATTTGCAACTTTCCCAATCCTGAAACAAGTTCAGGAGGGATTGGGAAAGAGGGGGAAATCAAGATGAGTTGAATATCAAATTGTTAGAATTGTCTTCAATCATTACGAGTAAAGCAAGCCGGAACATTTGTTGAAAACGTGTTTTTTCTTTTTTAGAAAGGAATTCTTTAATGTTTGAATCTTCGTCAGCAACAATAGTAAAAACAATCAAATGTCTGACTCTCGTATTTACATATTGCGCTGTCTGAAAAGAAAAGTTTAATGCAAATAATAAAAAAACAAGTAATATGAATTTTTTTATTCTCATATATCAAACTAAAAATCTAAGTTATAAAATGCAAGGATTTAAAATGTATGAAAATTTATAACAGGATTTATTTTTTATAATATTTCCGATTTAAATCATATTATGACAAAGTTAAATTATCATTAAATGTTAATTGATTCTAAAAAATCATTTAATTAATTTAAAGTTCTTTTCAATCTCATAAATAATTTTTTGATAACAAGTTTACTAATCGGCTTATTCACGGGTTTTATTTTGTCGATGCCTCCAATCGGTCCGACAAATTTTGCAATAATGGCAGAGGGTTTTAAGAAACAAATCAAAGCCGGTGTTGCAATTGGTACGGGAGCGGGTTTCATGGATTTCGTTTATATAATGGCGGCGTACGGAGGAGTATCTGCTATCAAATCATTTATCCCCGGCAGTATCGACAATTTTTTTGATGTGAATGAAAAAAATATAAAAATTGTTTTGACTTTATTAGGATGTTTTGTGGTTATTTTTTATGGTATAAAAATTATGAAAATGAAAGCAATTAATGATTCATATGAGGAAAATATATTAACCGGTGAAAAATTAGAAGAAGTTGTAACCGAAAAAGTTGAAACAAAACTGATAAAGGCGGAAAAAGAATTAGATAAAATATTACATACCAGGGCTCTCGAAAAGAATATCACAGGAACTATGGGACATTTTCTTACCGGAGTTTTATTATGTTTATCTTCAGTTACACTGCCTGCTTCGTGGTTTGCAATTGTAAGTTATTTTAAAAGCTACGGTATAATAGATTCAAGTTTTCTTTCAGGATTGAGCCTTGCGGCAGGGGTATTGTTTGGAACAGTTTTGTGGTTTTACACACTCGTTAAATTGATTTCAAAAAATTCACACAAAATGAATCCGAAAGTGTTAAATAAGATTAACATATGTGTCGGAATAATATTATTGTTAGTTGGTATCTTTCTATTAATAAAGGCGATTGATTTCGCATTTTTCACTTGAAGAATTCATTTAATTTTTATTCTTTCATATAAGAGCAGAATTAGATTTGAAAGAAAATTTAAATATATTATCAAAGAGGGAATGTCAATATTGCCAATCCAATATTAAATTAAACGAAGATTATATTCTTTGCCCTTCCTGTTCGGCGCCTTATCATAAAGACTGCTGGTATGAAAATGAAGGATGTGCAGTTTACGGATGCAATTATAAAATTGTACTGGAAAAAGAAGGCAACATTAAAACATTTTCATCAAAAGATATATTAACAGAATGCGAATATTTATNNTATTTAATTAACAGGAAAAATTATACCGAGGCTATTAATAAATGCAATGCATTACTGAACATTGAACCCGATAACATAGATGCGAAAGCAATTTACAACAGGATAGTTACACTAATCAATACCAAACTTCAGTTACTCGAGCAGGGTGATACATCTTTTGAAAACAAAGATTATAAAGCCGCCGAAATCTATTTCAAAAATTCACTCGATTATCTCAATGATGCTGAAAGTGCTTNNATTTTTATTATTATTATTATTATCTGCAGGAGGAGCGGGATTTTGCTAACATAGAAAAATCAGATAACATATCCGATATAAATGCAATAGAAAGTCAAATAACGAAATACGAAAGATACATATCCAAATACGCCAACGGAAAATTAACTGACAGGGCACAAGATAAGATTTTTTATCTCTCGTCCGTAATAGTCAGGAAATTATACAGGGAGGACTGGAAAACTTCTTTAACATATTTAAAAAAAATCGATGAGAATTCGAATCCCGTAACTCACAATGAATTATTTAATCTTATATATGACAGAGCGAATGCAGATTTTAAGAACATTTATTCCAAAGCAAAAAAGCTTGATATACAGAAAAAATTTTCGGAAGCAAAGGATGAATTAAACAGGGCATTATCCATAACGGAATTTTTTCCCGAATCTGAATTATCGAAATCAAAATCAACACTGGATTTAAATATTAATCTTATAAATAAAAAAATCAGTTACGAGAGAAAAATCAGTGATATAGAAAAGGAAATCAGTTTAAAAAGGGATGAGCTTAAAAAACTGGAATCCCCCGATAAAAACATTATTGTCCATTTAAACGCCGAAATAATAGAAGAAAAAAGCCCTTCGTTATATATTGCAAGAAATTTCGACGACGAAAATATTGTAGCAATAAGGGGAAACAATAACAGATATATATCCGGGCAGCAGGTAAATTTAGATTGTGAAAATAAAGGTACGATAACAATTTACGATAACAACCAGAAAGAAGTTACTTTGCCTCTTTTTAAAATTTACAATAAAAATTTTGAAAACGAATTATTTTCATCCAATAATTTCGAGAAAGAATCAATTATTCAAAGATTAAATTATTTAAATGAGCAAAGGGTGAAAATAGACAGTATATTAAACCTCAAATTATGACATTTTCATCCCGACAGTTTAATATTTCTAAGCAGTAAAACGTTCAAAAAGAAGTTGGAAATCTAATTTAAATCAAGTTTGAAAATCGAAAAAAGTATAAATTCTCTATTGATTAAATAATTTGATTTACATATATTATTTGTTTGTATTTACATTTTTGGGTAGGTAGCGAAGTGGTTAAACGCATCAGACTGTAAATCTGACGACTCAGGTCTTCGAAGGTTCGAATCCTCCCCTACCCACTACATTAAATGTTAAATTATAAATGTTAAATTTTAAATTGAAGAGCCGATTGATAATATCTGATTTAAAATTTAATAAATAGAAGAAGAATTAGCTAAGTTACAATTGTTTTTTTTAAAATTTTGCGGGAGTAACTCAGTTGGTAGAGTCACAGCCTTCCAAGCTGTTGGTCGCGAGTTCGAGTCTCGTCTCCCGCTCAGAAGAGAGTGCGAGTAGGTCGTCCCGAGTGGTCGGGAAGTCTCGTCTCCCGCTCAGAAGATTTTTGATTTTCGCTGATGTAGCTCAGTTGGTAGAGCACTTCCTTGGTAAGGAAGAGGTCACCGGTTCAATCCCGGT
>PNBM01000223.1 GCA_003135995.1 Ignavibacteriota bacterium
AGGGGGCAGGGGGTGAGGTTTTATATCATTATAAATTATCTACAAATATTTAACTCCTACGGAGTAAAAATCTTTACAATATTATTTTCTACAAATATTTAACTCCTACGGAGTAAAAATCTTTACAATATTATTTTCTACCAATATTCAACTCCTACGGAGTAAAGAACAAAAATTACAAATTACATTTTTATTTATTCACTTGATGCTACTAGCTACTAACTACTGATTACTGTCTACTGCTCTTATTTGTTTTTTGTTATTTGTTTTCTGCTATTTGTTAAGCGCCTTGCTTTACAATTGTCACTTTATCATTGTCCTTCAGATTTGTTTGTCCGTCAAGCACTATCACATCTCCTTCCGACAATCCATTTCTCACTTCAAGCTTGTCGCCCAAAGTAATTCCAAGCGTAATGTCGCGGAGTTTAGCGATTCCGTTTTCAACCACATAAACCTGCGGATTCTTTGCACTTCCTACAAGTGATGCCCTCGGAATAATCAATGATTCCGCACGGGAAATATTATTAAAAAACACTTTCACGAACATGCCTGCACGAAGAGGGAACTTAGTACTGTTTTTCATAAGCACTTCAATCGGAAACGTATGAGCTTCATCACCCTTTGCATTTATGTTAATTATTTTTCCCGAAAATTTTTCATCGGGATATATATCAGTTGTTATTTCGGCAAAGTCCCCGATTTTCAATTTAAACGCATCGCTTTCAGGAACGTTGACTTTAGCTTTGATATAAGAAATATCAACGACCGTAGCGATAGGTGTTCCGGGGGAGACTATTGAGCCTCTTTCGATTTTTTTCTCAGTCACTACACCGGACAAAGGACAATTTATCCATGTATCGCTAAGCTGTTTGTATGCAGAAGAATACTGTGCATCTGCTGTTTTATAAACAAGCCTGACAGCTTCAAGCTGAGCTTCAGTAACCGAGCTTTCTTTGAATAATTCCTCATACCTTTCAATATCCTTTTTTGCTTTTTCAAGATTTGCAGTGGCGTTATCGAGCGTGTATTTCCGTAGTTCATCATCGACCTTTGCAAGAGTCTTACCGGCACCTACACGGTCGCCGATTTCGAAATAAACTCCTGTCAGTTTTCCCGAAATCTCCGAGCCGACAACCACTTCTTTGTTCGGGATGAGCGTGCCGACCGAAGATACAAAATCATCGAGTTGTTCCCTCGATACCGTTGTAACAGTTACAGGGAATGATGTCATAAATTCCGTCTTTGACATTTTTTCCATCTTAGACTTGTTGTAAAATAAAAGTCCGATAATTCCAACAACTACAACAAGAATAATAACTACCGTTAAAATTTTTTTCATATGTTTATTATATTTTATTTCTAATTTTCAATTTCGGAAGAATCCCGTTAAATTTTTAAATAACAATAATTTTAATTTTAATAAATTGTTCAATTTTTAATAATGTCACTCCTTCGGAGTTAAAAAACCGGTGTAAATTTTATTCTACAATAATACCACTCCTTCGGAGTTNNTAAATTTATTTATTAATTTATTTTAATTCTAACTACTAACTACTTTCTACTTGCACTGCTACTGTAACTGCAAGTGTTACTAACTACTGCTCTTATTTGTCCCGATACATCGGGATGCAGAGAACGCATTTTTTGTTATTTGCTATTTGTTATTTGTTCACAGCTTTTTCCAGTTTTGCAAGCATCAGTTCATAATCCACAATTGCGGTCGTGTAATTTATATTCGCCTGAAGCTGTGTTGTTTCTGCATCTATTACATCCGAATTCAAAACCAGTCCCTGCTTAAATTTTTGTGTCGTAATTCTCAGATTTTCTTCCGATTGTTTTACCGTTTCATCTGCAACGGGAATTTTTTCCTGTGCTTTAATTAATCCGAGATAAATCTGGTTCACTTCAAGTGTTATACCGTCCTGAATTTGCCCGAGCGCTAATTTCGATTGTTCGAATGACGATATTGCCTGGTCGGTCTGATGCGAAGTCACCCGCCAGTTCCATAAATCATACGAAAGCACCAGGCCGATATCCCAGGTTCCTGTAAATTCATCTATTGATGGAAATATTCTCTGATTAGGTCTCGAATAATAATAATTTGCTGCCGCCGAAATCTGCGGATACCAGCTTGAACGTGTCAGTTTTATCGAAGATTCATTTACTTTAATTCTGTATTCCATCGCTTTAAGTTCAGGACGGTTACTTGCTGCTTCTCTTATTAAACTATCGAGTTTGAAAGTACCAAGAGGTTTCAACTCCACTTCGGCATGTATAGTCGTTAAATTGTTAAGCGGTAATCCGATAGCATTATTCAAACCAATCATGGAAATATCCACGTTATTTTTTGCATCGAGCAGAATGAGTCTGGTATTTGATAATTGCAGTTTTGCTCTCAGGAGGTCATTGTTTGTTGCGAGCCCCTGATTCATTAAGTTCTCAACATCCTTCAAATGCACCTCGACCTGTATCACATTTTCCTCTATCGATTTTTGCAATTCAATAGATTTATAAAAATTCCAGAAAGCGGTTTTTATATCATAAATCACCTGGTTCTTTTCTTTGTTAAAATCAAATTTCGCAGCTAAAAGATTTGATTCCATCATATCCGATGTGCTCGAAATTCTGTTTCCCGTAAATAGCGGCTGTGAAATCGTAAGCCTTGTTCCATAGTTATCGAGTATCGACGGAGATACAGTGTAATTAAGGTTTATAGGCGGCGGCATCACAATTACGAACGGGTCAACTGAACTCAGACGTGTATAAGAACCGAGTAATTTCAGGGAAGGATAAAATGCCGTGTTCACTTCTCTTAATTTTGATTCGCTCGCTTCAACTTTGTATTTTGCAATTTTAAGAGACTTACTGTTTTCCAATCCGATTTTTATGCAATCATCAAGCGTGAGGCTTTTATTCTCCTGCGCCCTGAGTGTCAGATTAAATATGATTAAAAATGTTAATGTAATTTTTAAAATTTTCATTTTCTTACAATTATAATTAAATACAATATTATTTTTTGTTATTTTTATTTTTTTGGTTCCGCTTATCAGGGCAGCAAACATCATTAATTCCATAAACCCCGTGAAGAAAAATTGTTGTGATTATATCCGTATAGGTTTCGAAAAATTTATCATCGAAAATAATATTAAACTCTTTTCTTCTCAGCTTTCCAAAAATAAAATTTGAATATACAAGACTGATAAAAGCATGTCCGATAATAACATGTTTTGTTTTATCGGATATATTAAATCCATCTTCAAGTTTTTTACCGACAAACCGCATATTGCGTTTTACCATTTCGAGTTTATAATTTGCAATTTCGGGCACGTCGAGCGGCATCTCCAGCAATGCAACCCGGCAGAGGTTTTCTTTTTCGTTAATTAATTTCACCAGTCCGGTTATTACTTTTTTTAATTCGGTTTCCGCCGGTAAATCCACATCAATAATATCTTTAAGTATATCCCCCACCAGAGTAAAATAAGTTTCTATTATAGCTTTCAGGATGCCGGTCTTACCCCCGAAATAATAGGAAATCATTGAAATATTTACTTTTGATTTCTTTGCAATCTCTCTTACTCCGACGGCGGAGAATCCTTTTTTTGCAATTAAAGCAATTGATGTATCGAGAATATTCTGTTTTGGATCTTTTTTATTTGGCATGACTTATTGATATAAAATAAATCAAACAATCGTTTGATTAACAAAAATAATATGTTTAATTTAAAAAATCAAGTACAAATTATCACTGATTAATCTTCCCGACTAGTCGCAGAAGTAAGAATATAGAATATAGAATATAGAATTTAGAAGAAAACAGTATTGTGTATTAAGTATCAAGTATTCATTATTTCGAATTCTATATAGGTTTTTTAACCTTCAAAACCGTTCAACCATTTAACCTTTAAACCTTATAACTTTACAAACTTAAAGGCTTCTTTACGTCAAATTCCCTAAACTATTTGGATTGTTTTTATTTTTTAATATTCCAATATTATTTATTAATTTTCTAAACAATTTTAAACCTTGAGGAAATATCCAATATGTCAAACCATCCACGCAATATGCGTACCTACGAAGAAGAAATAAATAATTTTAAATGGGAAATTTCATGCAAAGAACTTGGTTACAATGAAGGAGATGTGATAAATATAGGTGAATACTGCTCAGACAGAATATGCAGAATGGGAAAAGCAGATAAGTTAGCTCTCATCTGGGAAGGACACTCAGGTGAAGAAAAAAGATATACATTCAATGATTTGCGCCAGCTCTCAAATACGATTGCTCATTTCGTAAGGGGTCTTGGAATAAATCCCGGAGACAGAGTTTGTCTCTTTATGGATAAGGTGCCTGAGCTTTACATAGGTTTTTTAGGCGTTTTGAAATCAGGTGCAATTGTGCAGCCTTTGTTTTCAGCGTTCGGTTCGGAATCACTTCTGACAAGACTCGACGATGCGAAGACTACTGCGATATTCACACAGAAAAAACATCTTCCGAAAGTCAGAAATATTTTGAAAGACCTTCCGAGTTTAAAACATATAATTATAGTTGATGATGATGCAAGCAAGCCATTAAGAGAATGTGAAGTTGCATTTCATATGGATACGGCAGAAAGAATTGACCATTTTGATGTTTATCCGTCTAAAGCGGAAACCCCGTCTGTACTGCATTACACATCAGGCACTACAGGTAAACCAAAAGGAGCACAACACGTACATTATTCAATCATATCGCAATATATAACCGCAAAATACGTTCTCGATATTCAGGATGATGATATATATTGGTGCACAGCAGACCCGGGTTGGGTTACAGGAACATCATACGGAATAATCGGTGCGTGGTCAAACGGTGTTACGCAATGCGTACTCGATGCAGGATTCAAAGCCGAAACCTGGTATAAATTTATTGAGAAACATAAAATCACAGTTTGGTATTCTGCTCCGACAGCAATCCGTGCATTAATGAAAGAAGGAAATGAAATTATAAAGAAATTTGATTTATCATCGCTCAGGCATCTTGCAAGCGTTGGCGAACCATTGAACGCGGAAGCTGTTATCTGGTCAAAAGAAGTTTTTGGTTTATATTTCCTTGATACGTTCTGGCAAACAGAAACCGGATGTATTGTTGTAAGCAATTATCCCGAAATGAAAGTAAAACCGGGTTCGATGGGAAAGCCATTCCCGGGAATTACCGCTACAGTTGTGGATTTGAACACGCACGTTCCTATCGAAAAGAAAGGTGTCGTCGGAATGATTGCACTGAAACCGGGCTGGCCCTCAATGATAAGAACATACTGGAATAACGAAGTAACTTACAAAGGCAAATTTAAAAACGGCTGGTATCTTTGCGGTGACAGGGCGAGCATAGATGAAGATGGTTATTTCTGGTTTGTCGGAAGAGATGATGACGTAATTAATACGGGCGGGCATCTTGTTGGTCCGTTTGAAATTGAATCTGCATTGCTCGAACATCCGCTGGTTGCTGAATCTGCTGTGGTCGGAAAACCCGACCCTGTTAATATGGAAGTTGTGAAGGCATTCATAACGCTTAAACCGGGAACCGTTCCTGATAAAATGCTCGAACTGGAAATAATGAATTTCGTGAGGAAAAAATTATCAGCCCTTGCAATGCCGCAGGAAATTGAATTTGTAGATTCACTTCCTAAGACAAGAAGCGGAAAAATTATGAGACGCGTATTACGTGCAAAAGAATGGGGTGAAGAGATTGGTGATATTTCGACGCTGGAAAATGATATGTAGCTCTTGCCAATGTTAAATGTTAAATGTTAAAGTAAGAGCGTTTTTCGTATCAAGTATTCTGTATTCAGAAGTTACAGAAGTTACAGAAGTTAGAGGATTGAATTTTAATTAAGGGAATTAATATACAGAATTTAGTTTTGAAATTTCTAAAATCAACTCCGAAGGAGTTGCATATTTGTAGAAATTTAGGATAAGTGATTTTTCAACTCCGAAGGAGTTGTACAGGTTTTTGTAACAGGAATTACAAAATATTACCATACAAATTTTTGTCAATAATTTTTAAATTGATTTCAAAAAATTAAGAATGAGAAAGAACGTTTTATTTTTAACAATATTTTCCGCAATATTTTTCTTTCTTAGCTTTCAGGTAAAGGCTCAAACTTCGGATTCGTCGGGAACAAATTCAGTGTTGTGCAGGTATTGGGAATTAAAAGAATATAAAGAGAACGGGAAAACACAGGAATTACCTGAATTTTTTATAGAATTTCGTGCCGATGGAAGTTATTATTCTATTGAAGAAGATGAACCCGATTCGGGTGTATGGACATTTAGCGATGATAATTCAAAAATAATTTTTGATATTAATACAGAAGCGGAAGATGAATGGGTTATAGTAAATCTTGAAGAAAATAAACTTGTAGTAAAATTTTCCAGTGAAGGGAAAAATTATCAATATACTTTATTACCTGCAGTTTTAGATTTTAAATAAATTTCATTAACTTAAAACGGAGATAAATAATGTCTGCTTTAAAAGACGCAATCCTCAAATATGTAAAAAATGAGTACATAGAAGAAGGAGACGACAGGGAAGTAACTTACGAAACACCATTAATTTCAGGCGGTATCGTAGATTCTTTTTCAATGGTTTCATTAAAAGTTTTTCTTGAAACAACATATAAAATTCAGATTCCCGACGCAAAAGCGTCACCTGAAGCGTTCGACAGTGTTAATAACATTGCCGTTCTTTTAAAAGAGTTCGGGATAGAGTAAAGAGCGATAGCACACAGATAACACAGATTTTAATTGATATCTACAGATAATTTTTAATATTAAGAACAAAAAATTCAAAAACGTACGGATTTTGTACGAGTTTTATACGGATTTCGAATTGAAAAATCAGTGATTTAAGTTTTTTAAGAGATTAAGAATATATAACAGAGAAACACCGAGAAGGCACAGAGGTGCATAGAGAAGAGTATTTCACCATTTCACCATTTCTCTATCTCGCTATTTAATTTGGCTATGTCAAAGAACAAAAAACTCCCGACAATCCGTGATTTTAAGGATTTAATAAACCCTATATTGAGCTGCCATATTAATATATGGTATATATTCTAATTTGTCAAGTCAATTTTTAATAAAATTTTTAACCTTGTTGTTGGTCACGCCAAAGAACGGCTAAGACCAACAACGGCGGGGAAATGAAAATGAAATATTTAATTAAAAAAATTAGGTTTCATGCCAGAGTATAATACTCTAAATTATTCATCCTGTGGTGTCTGAGAATTTCGGCTCGGACGAGATTTACAATTGTCCGGCTTGCTCTGCGTTCTGAAATGTTTACTAATTTCTTAAATCCTTTCACAGTGATTTTTTCATTTTCGGCGAGGTAATCGAGAAGTGCCTTTTCATTTGCCCCTATTGAAATTTGAAGCGGAGCAGAATCTTTGTTAGAATGTTTTAAAATATTTATGGTTTCTTTGGAAGCTAATATACTTTTATCGTTATACCTGATATATACGCGCAGTTCTTTTTCTTCATTATTGGAAATTAAATGGTGGGGTTTTGTTTTGCTTTCGGGAACATTAATTACTACGATATCCGATTTTTTTAATGATAATATTTCGGTTTCAAATTCAACTTCAGGTTCGCAGTAAAATTTTGCAGCGGTTTTAATGGATTCGAGTTCTCCCTTTTCACTTTCAACTCCTATAATGGTCTTGTCATCATCAACTCCGAATAGTATTCTGCCGCCTTTCGTATTTGCGAAAGCAATCATTTCTTTTGCAATCTTTTCGGGCGAAGAAAATTTTCTTTTAAACTCGACTGTTGAATTTTCACCGTCCTCAATAATTTTATACAGCTCAACAAGGAACATTAAGGTTTGCTTTAAAATTATTTCAATGGAAGTTAATTAATTCAAACAGAAATGAAAAATTGGGTTACAACGCTGGAGCGTTGTAACCAGACTTTTGGTTCTGTTTTTACCTGTTTATTTTTAAGAACGTTATTTTAATTTGTTATTCTCTTTGTCAATATAATCCTGAAGTATAATCTGTGCAGACATGCTGTCAATCAATCCTTTTTCGTGACGTTTCTTTCTTGACACTCCTGAAGCGTATAAATTATGCTGTGCAATTCCGCTCGTCAGCCTTTCATCATAATAAACAATTTCAGTATCTAAAGAATTTGTTTTTAAATTTTTTTCGAGTAACTCCCTGAATTTTTCAACTTCAAGAGTCATCTCTGTTTTTTCGGATTTAAAGTTGAGCGGATAACCCAATATTATCTTAGAAACATTTTCTGATTTTAAAAGCCTGAAAATATTTGAAATAAGACTGGCATCATTAAATAAATAATCACGCGAGAATGAAAATCTTTTTTCATTATCACTGACCGCAATTCCTACCCTTTTAAGTCCGTAATCTATGCTTAAATATTTTGAAGGAACTGTCAAATCTATTTATCTATTTGCTCCTTCAGGAAATTCTTTAAAATTTTTCCCGGTTTAAAATGCATTTTTCTTCTCCCCGGAACATATACAAATTCCCCTGTTTTCAGATTTCTCGCCTTCGGCTTAGGCTTGGTTTTCTTGACTTCGAATACTCCGAAATCTCTGATTTCTATTCTTATAATCGGGTCTGCGGTCATGATTAATTCCCTCATCGAATCGAAAAGGGAATCTACGATTAATTTTCTGGTAACCCTTTTCCCAAGAAGTTTGTCTTCCATTTTTTTCTCAACGTCTTTTCTTGTCAGGGTCTTTATTCTTTTGGGTCTTCTTTTAATTTCTGTTTCAGCTACCGGCATTTTTTGGTTCTCCTATGTTTTTTTTAAATCGAATAAAATAAATTACAGACGAATAAATTATTAATAATAAAGAAATACAATAAAGTAAACTACTGATATTATTTAAAAGTTCAGTGTTATTGTTGTTTATTAAGGATATTAACAGAACAATTCCAATAGTTAAAGCAGCAATCTTTCCGGGATAATTTGACATTAACGTCAATTTTTTCTTCTTCTTTAAGTATAATCCGAATATTAATATCAGCAAATCCCTAATAATTACAATAGATACAAACCATACAGGCAATCGACCCTGTATTACCAATATAAATGAAATCGTAATAAGACAAATCTTATCAGATAACGGGTCGATAGTTTTTCCGAGTTCTGATACTTGTTTCAGCTTTCTTGCAAGGAATCCGTCAAGTAAATCCGTAACAAACATACATATAATTAGTATAACAAGAAAAACAGTGTTTTCGTTGCCTTTATTTAATAATAAATAACAAACGGGAAACAGCAACATTACTCTTATAAAAGATAGAATATTAGGTATAAGTAATATCTCTTTAAACATCAATCGCTACTTAAAAATGTATTAAAACTTGAATTTAAATAAATATATAAATAAATTCATAAAAAAACTGTATAATAAATTAAACAAAAAAAAGGTATATTTGATTTGAACTTTTTAAAATAATTTGTTTTTTAAGTATTTATGAGAAAAATATATTTCGACAATGCTGCATCAACAAAAATCGCAAAAGAAGTACTTGACGAAATGCATCCTTACCTCGATGAATATTATGGAAATCCTTCTTCAGTTCACGAGATAGGAAAACCGCTTAAAGTAATAATAGAAGACAGTAGAGACGCAATTGCGGATTTTCTGAAAGTGAAACCAAAGGAAATATTTTTTACAAGCGGCGGAACCGAAAGCAATAACTTTTCAATTAAAGGTCTGGCATTTAAGTATTTAGGTTCTGATATGAACCATATTATCACTTCATCTATAGAGCATCCTGCCGTGCTCGAAACAATTAATTATTTAAAAGATAAATTCGGATTTGAAGTTACAATTTTAAAACCTGATTCAAAGGGAAGAATTACGAAAGCAAACGTGTTGAATGCGATACGTCCGGAAACATTTTTAATTTCAATTATGCACTCCAATAACGAAACGGGTGTGATAAATGAAGTTCAGGAAATCGGTGAAAGTATAAATCATAATGAAATAAAATTGCATTCCGACTCGGTTCAAAGTATAGGAAAAACAATTTTTAATCCACGCGAATTAAAAATCGATTTCGCAACTTTATCTGCGCATAAAATCTACGGACCAAAAGGTGTAGGATTATTATATGTTCGAGACGGCGTGAAAATCGAAAAATATATTCACGGCGGGGGACAGGAAAGAAATATGCGCGGGGGTACGGAAAATGTTGCAGGGATTGTCGGATTGAAAAAAGCAATCGAGCTGTTACAGGCGAATATGCAGAATGATATCGAACATTATTCGAAACTGAATGAATATTTGAGAAATGAATTAAATAACAGTTTTGGTGATTCGATAATTTATAATTCTCAAACAGAAAGAGCTCTTCCTAATATTGTGAATTTTTCTTTTGATACAAACAAAGTATCAGTTGTAGAAGATATGTTCCTGATTCAACTGGATATGAAGGGAATAGAAACATCAGGCGGCTCAGCTTGCAGTTCGGGTTCACTGAAACCTTCGAGAATTTTACTCGAACTCGGAAGAGATGAAAAAACTGCAATGGCATCGCTCAGAATTTCATTTGGAAGAGAAAATAAAATTGAAGAGATTGATTATTTGATAAGTAAATTAAAAGAAATCGTTAAGATGAAATAAAGTATGTTTTATTTTTTTCTTGGTCTTTGTTGTTTAGTTATTGTTCTCTCAGTAGATTTGCGAATGAAAATAGCACTATAAGTTGTCATAACAACACCTGTGGTTATATACAGCAGGAAAATGAAAAACACCGCCTGCCCCCTGGAGTAAACACCTGCAATAACAGCTATTATCAAAATTATATATTCAAACGGATGCTCTTTAACCGAACGGCTTGAAAATCTTGGCAATGTGGGGTATTTAAATTTACTGACCATTAATAGAGAAAGACCGATAGTAAGAACGAATATCGCAATAATACTAAAATCTTTTGAAAATATTTTGTTATGATAATAAAGCAGGTAAGAAATAATTGTAAGTGCCATCGCAGGTGTAGGCAACCCCGTAAATTTATCTTTATCGAAACCGACTAAAGATATATTAAACCTTGCAAGTCTTATGGCCGAGAAAGCCATAACAAAAGCAGAAACGAACATCCCTACTCCGTTATAATCCTTGAAGAACATTGCATATAATAAAAATGAAGGTGCAACTCCGAATGAAACTACATCCGATAAAGAATCAAGCTCAACCCCAAATTCACTCGATGACTTTGTAATCCTTGCCGCTAATCCGTCGATAGCATCGAACAGGGTTGCATATACAATAAAATAACAAGCCTGGTCGAATAATCCGTTTGAGGCATTAATAATGGACATCAACCCGCAAAAGGCATTTAATATCGTAAATAAGCTCGGTACAAATTTTCTTGATATTATCATTTATGTAATCTCAGTTATTATCGTTTTTCCGCAAATTACTTTTTGACCTTTAGTCACGAATATTTTGGAATCCGGTTTAAATATTATATCCATCCTTGAGCCGAATTTTATCATTCCGAACCTGTCACCGCGCACTACTTCATCACCCTTTCTTAATTTACATACAATTCTTCTTGCAACGTAACCCGCGATTTGTTTGAACACTATTTTCTTACCGTTTTTATTTTCAACACCGATTTCAGTTCTTTCATTTTTATCCGAAGCTTTTGGCTCAAATGCAACAAGGAAAGTCCCTTTCAAATATCTGAAATAATTTATTTTACCCGATAACGGAATCCTGTTGACATGAACATTTAAAGGTGAAAGGAATATACTGATTTTTTTCAGAACCTGTTCCGATGGAAATAATTCTCTGTAAATATTTTCAATATCTTCAATTAAGACAACTTTGCCGTCAGCAGGGGATAACACTGTGTCATCGGAAATGTTTTCGGGTGGTTCTCTGTCAGGGTCGCGAAAAAAATAAAGTGTCAATAAAAATATCACCAGGGATATTACAAATAAAATTATCTTTACTATAGCGATATCTATGAGATAAGCTGCAGCATCTAAAATAAGAGTTACAAATAAAACCTTTAGAACAACGTCTTTTCCGTAATTTGTTATCCGCATTAAAAAATCTTTCTTTAAAATCTGCTCTTACCGCAGTATTATTCTGTGCCTTGGAGTATAATTAATTTTTTCTTCCAATTACCAATTTAATCTGTATATTCAATCAACATTAGTAATTATCAGGGTTATTGAACTCTCTAATAATCAAAATAATCATCAACCCGCTAAAATTAAGTATTTTATTCGTTATATTCTATTACAACTCGAAAATAAGGATAATCATTTTTCTGAACATTATTATCACATAATTTCTGTTTTAATCTATATTTTCACTTCGAAATAAATTCAATTTTAATTTTTGAAACCAAATTATTTTTATTTCGTAATTATATTCAGAAGGCGGATTTTCTTCTATCGCCATTTGCATATAAAATATTAAATACAAATATTATGAGGAAAACAAAATTTTTTTTTTATTATAGTTACATTGATATTTTTTGCATCTTTAAATTTTTCATTCGCACAAATTTCTGATAAAGGAAAAGTTCAGGGAGTTGTAATTGATAATCATACAAATAAACCGGTTGAATCCGTTACCGTAAGATTGATGAAGGATTCCTCTGTGGTGAAAGGTACTGCAACGGATGTTGACGGAAAATTTATTATAGATAATGTTCCGTTCGGATTATATAATCTTGTTATAAATTTCATAGGATATAAAGAAAATGTTATTAAAAATTTAATGCTTGAACAAAAAAATCCTACGCTTGACTTAGGCACAATTAAATTAAATGCGGATTCTTATACCACCGAAGAAATAAAAGTTGAATCCGAAAAAAGTGCTATCGAACTTACAGCTGATAAAAAAGTATTCGATGTGGAAAAAGCACTTCCAACTCAGGGCGGAAACGCTATCGATGTTTTAAAGAAACTTCCTTCTGTTTCGGTTGATGCAGACGGTAACGTTAGTTTGCGCGGCAGTCAGAATGTTAAAATCTTATTGAACGGAAAACCCGCAGGTCTCGATGGTCCGAACAGAACCACAATACTTGAACAAATTCCGGCGAACCAAATCGCAAACATTGAAATGATTACAAACCCTGGTGCAAAATACGAAGCGGAAGGAGAAACAGGTATTATTAATATTGTTCTGAAAAAAAATGATGACCTTGGATATAACGGAAACCTGACGCTTAACGGAGGTACGCATGATAAATATTATACATCATTAGGTTTTAATGTTAAGAAAAATAAAGTCAATATTTATGGAAATTATGACTATAGAATTTATAACAATCTTAGTACCGGAAGCAGCGACAGAACAAACTTTTTATTAAATACTTATCTTAACCAAAGCAGTTCGGGGACTTCAAGGAATGCAAAACATTACGGCAGAGGCGGTATTGATTATGATATATCGGATAACCAGAGTTTGAGTTTATCAGGTTATTATTATAACTGGGATATGAGAGGTTCTGAATCTTCAAATTACAATTCATTCGATAATCTTAATAACCCGTTATTACAATATATTTCTAAAACGAACAATCTTGGAAATGGATATGGGTTTAATTCATCGTTGAATTATACGCTAAAGTTTAAAAACCCCAAACAAACTTTGACCAGCGATTTTTATTTCAATAAAAATAATTTTGATTTCAATATAAATGTTTTTCAGAACTGAATATTTCCACTCTCAAGTCCAACTCAGCAAAACCAATTATTGAATAATAATCAAAATTCATATACAGGTCAGGTAGATTATATTCAGCCTTTCGGTGAAAACACAAAATTAGAAACCGGTGCAAAAGGCATATATAAAGATAATAGCAGGGGTATTATATATGAAAATTTTAATTTTACTAACAATATTTATGAATATGATGCTTCGCAGTCAAATACATTTGATTATAAGGAACAGGTCTATGCCTTATACGGTACATTTTCCAGCCAGTACAAAGGTTTTAGTTATTCACTTGGTTTAAGAGGGGAGCAATCGATAGGAAATGCAGAGTTAGCTACAACCGGTGTTAAGTTTGATAAAATTTATTCAAACTTGTTTCCATCCGCGAGCATTTCGCAAAAACTCGGAACAACAGAACAGGTTCAGTTAACATATTCAAGAAGAATTAACCGTCCGCAGATGTGGGCTTTAAATCCTTTCAGATTATCTCTTGACCCGTCAAATATATTCGCGGGTAATCCCAACCTGAAACCTGAACTGATAGACTCTTATGAATTAAGCTTCAATAAATTTTTCACAACGGCATCGATAACCCCTTCAATATTTTACAGGTATACACATGATAAGATTGACAGGACAAGATTTCTTATTGACAGCAACACAACGCTTACTTCATACGATAATTTTTCAAGTTCAAAATCTTATGGTGCTGAACTTGTCGGTAATGCAACATTATTCAAATTCTGGAATCTGAATGGAAGCGTAAGTTATTACAAAACAGAAGTGAACGCCGAAAATATACAGGTCGGTTTGACTAATTCCGATTTCACCTGGAGCGGAAGAATTTCATCGAGTATGACTCTTCCTAACATCGCATTTCTACAATTATCTTATTACTACTCAGGTAAACAGGCTGTAGCACAGGGCGAGATGGCACCATTTCAGGCATTTGATATTTCGTTACGTAAAAGTTTCTTCGATAATAAACTCGATGTAGGATTAAGATTTGCTGATGTTTTTAAATCACAGGAATTCAAAGTTAACGTAAATGATCCGAGTTACACGGAAGTATTTACGAGAGGTTTTGATTCAAGGAACGTATTCCTTACTTTAACATGGAAATTCGGAACAGACAACAAGCAAAAATCTCCTCCAAGAAGAAGACAGCAAAATGATGCTCAGGACAGACCCACAGACGGTATAGGGTTTTGATAAAAAGAATGAATTTTTACTGATATATGTAAATTAATACTGTTAAAAAACGCGGCTTCATGTCGCGTTTTTTATTTGTAAATATTTAGTACCAATAGCGATAATTATTATTTTACTTTTCCGGTATCGATTGTAAACCTGTTGCTGTCTTTTCTGTATAATTTGTAATTATTTTTTCTAAGTGCAGTTTCTCTCATATTATCAGCATCTATTTTAAGATTTGCCTGCCGGACTGCTTTAAGTGTGTTTTCAAAATTTGTTCCTAAAAGAGGAATGAGAAGTGAAATCGGTTTACCATTATTTGTAACATCCATATCCTTTATTTCACGTTGTTCGTCGGAAATATTTTTCTGATATATTCGAAAATCTCTTATTGTTTTATATTTCATTTTATGATTTATTTATTTATTGAAATATACAACATTGCCACTCAATTGTCAATAAAATTATATAATAAAAAGATTGCGAATAACTTAATTGTTAAATCCAACCCAGAGCAGTTTCCCGAAAAATTCTTCCGAATGAGGTGTAAAATATTTTATACAGTGTATTTTGTATTTGCAGATTTTGTTTTCTCTTTTGAGCAGGATTATATCATTCGTTTCAAGACCTCTGAAACATCCATAAACTTCGACAAATAAATATGCGTCACTGCAGAATCTGATATATTTATCAGCATTATTTACCATCGCTTCGTGAATATTTTTTCCGGATTGATTCAATCTTAAAACTCTTCTATTTAAAATATGATAATAATATTTTAATATGTAATCAAGAGTGAATTTTTTCTTAAAAGCAAAAAAAACTTATATTACTAATATAGTAATCAGTAATTAAGCTTTTACAAAAAATATCAAAAATTATTACAACTAATCAACAACAGTAAAAATTTCCCTGTAACCCGAGTCCATCAGGGGAATCATTTTCTGATATACTTCTGCCCATTCTTTCGATGCAAACATCGTTTGTAAATCATTTTCAAATTCGGAAAGTGATTTATGTGTCGTTTCTACTACATATGTATAAGATGGTCCTGTCAGATCGGTCAGCATTCTCATACCCACTGTTCCATGGCCTATATCGATTTTCTGAGCTTCTTTGAATAAAGTTTTTACTTCTTTAGCTTTTCCGAATTTTAACCGGAAAACATTGCGTACAACTATCATTTTATTCTCTCTTTCTAAATTTTAATTATTAAATTAACTGTATCTTGATACAAGCATAATTTTCTTATAAAAGTTTCTGAAAAAAATTAAAATTTACCGGTATTCTTCGAAAATACAGAGTATAGGCTTTTATTGGAAATTGAAACAAATTAAAATATTAATTATATTAATATTGCTTTTAAACACTTCGTTCAATAGTTAATTTTACTAAATAAATATAAAGGACAAAAAATGAGGAGAATAGAACTATTTTTCACTGCAATTCTTATAATTTTATCTTTCAATAATACATCATCTTTCTCGCAGGATGATAATAAAGATGCTTCAATGAAAGCCTATATGGATTATATGACTCCGGGCAAAGAACANNCTGCTACTTTTGAAATGATTTTGGGCGGAAGATACCAGATGTCAAAACAAAGTGCAGAAATGATGGGTATGCCTTTTAGCGGAATAAATGTTATCGGATTTGATAATGCAAAAAAAGTCTTTGTTAATTCCTGGATTGATAATATGGGAACAGGAATGATGTATGCTGAAGGTACTTATGATGAAGCCACAAAAACTGTTACATACAAAGGCAAATCCGTTGACCCGATGAGCGGAAAAGATGAAGATTTCAGACAAACAATAATATATACTGATGATAATAATTTCACAGTAGAAATGTATATGCTGGGTAAAGACGATAAAGAATTTAAATCTATGGATACGAAGTACACTCGGAAATAGTGATTAGTGATTAGTGACTAAAATAAAATGTTTAGAAGTTATATTCTTGTTACAACGCTCCGGCTTGTAACAAGAAATCAACTAACTACTAACTACTGA
Organism: Ignavibacteriota bacterium; assembly: GCA_003135995.1. GTDB lineage: Bacteria > Bacteroidota > Ignavibacteria > Tepidaquicellales > Tepidaquicellaceae > FEN-1257. The sequence continues at coordinate 16,908 of PNBM01000223.1, forward strand.
ATGCGACTTTTTTACTTCTTTAACTTCTTTAACTTCTCTAACTTCTTAACTTCTGCCCTTAAGAAATCAACTTCGCAATTACAAATGCCGCAGTTGCAGCAAGACCTCCTGTGACTAATGTTTGCAGAGCTTTGCTAAATGGTTTTAAACCTACGAACTTACCTTTCACATATCCGAAAATACCAAGTGCCAGTAATGTTACGATTGCTGAAAATATTAACGACATATGAGTACTTTTTAAGAATATATATGGTGATAGCGGAATTATTCCGCCGGCAATATAAGATAATGCAATCGTCAGAGCGCTGTTCCTTGCTCTTTTGGGCTTGGGTTTTTCGAGTCCGAGTTCATATCTCATCATAAAATCCACCCATTTTTTCGGATTTCTTTTCAAAGCATCAACAAACGGTTTACTTTCCTTTTTATCAAGGTCGTAATCCTTTAGAATATTATATATCTCGGTTTCTTCCGCTTCCGGTATTTCTTTTACTTCTTTTTCCTCTCTTAATTTTTCACTTTCATAATGTTCTGTATCGCTTTTTGCCGCAAGATATCCGCCGAGTCCCATCGCAATGGAGCCTGCAGATATTTCCGCTATTCCGGCTATCACTATTATAGAGTTGTTGTCTATTGCACCTGTCAAGCCTGCTGCTAAAGCAAACGGAACTGTTAAACCATCCGACATTCCGATTATAATATCTCTTACTATCTCACTTGATGTAAAATGATGTTCTTTATGTGCTGCTTTCATATTTTAAAAATAAATTAGTGGCCCAATTAATAAATCTATATATTTAAACAAATTAAACTTATTAAATATTTTTATTAAAATCAGTTAATTAAAATAATTTATATTAAGAAATTGAACTTAAACAAATTTAAGGATGTAATCAATAGTATGGAAGATTATAAAGAATTTAAAATAATTTTATTCGACGGGATATGTAATCTATGTAATGCGAGTGTGAATTTTATAATAGATAAAGATAAAAAAGATATATTTAAATTTGCAGCTCTTCAATCGGAGATTGGTAAAGAGATATTAGATAAATTTAATTTACAGAAAATTAATTATGATTCTTTTTTATTAATAGAAAATGATAAATATTATTTGAAATCCACAGCAACGTTGAGAGTATTAAAGTATCTTCCGGGATTATGGAAATTATTATTTGTATTTATAATCGTACCGCCATTTATTCGAAACTATATTTACGATTTTATTTCACGGAACAGGTATAAGTGGTTTGGTAAAAAAGAAACGTGCGGGGTTCCTACACCTGAAATATTAAATAAATTTATTGTTTAATTTTTATTTATAAAACTTTCCTGAGGTTTCATCTCTTTTCACTTCATCATATTTATACAAAATTCCTTTTATAGATATGTAGATTCCCGGATTAATAAGATTCATAGCACCAATCGCTCCGCCTAAATTAAATTCAGCATCGGAATCAGAAAATTTTTCTGGNNAGATTTATCATTAATTCCTGAAAGAAATTTAGCTGTTGCCATCATAGTATCGGTGCCGTGTGTTATGATAATATTTTTTATTTCTGATTTCTGACAAACATCAAATAATTTTTCCCTGTCTTCATCATTTAAATCAAGACTATCTTTTTTAAAAAGAGGCAAAATCTCATATTCAAAGGTCGGATTTATTTTCTCTAATATACGTCTGACAGCCGGCTCACCGATTTCAAAAGCATAACCTTTCGTACTTTTGGGATAATCTTTATCTATTGTCCCGCCTGTTTGTATGAATAATATTTTCATCTGTGTAATATTATGTTATTGTGGTATTAAATTAGCAATAAGAATATTTNNAATATTATTATAAAAGATACAATTAATAATATATAATAAAATTTAAATTAATCTTAACTTTAAATATTGATTGCGACTTTTGTTTGCACTGATGTGTCTTATAATTAAACAGGTTTGTAAAAAGTAATAATATTAAATTGGAATCCAGCGGGTTTTTCGAAGTCTTTAATAATTGCTATAATGATGCAATACGGTATTGCAGGACGTTAACTGCCAGATTGTCGCGCGATGAAGCTAATGACGTTATTCAACAGGCTTTATTGCAGGCAATTGAAAACTTTAGTTCTTTGGATGACCTGACAAAATTCAAACCATGGCTATTTAAGATTATTACAAATGTATTTTACAATTCTGTTAAAAGAAATTTCTGGAAAAGATTTCTTCCGCTCGATGACAATCCTGTTGATATTCCGGAAGTATATTCAAATTCGGTTGATACCGAAAAAAGGAATCTGCTTTACGAAGCTCTTACAGTTTTGAACGAAAAAGAGAAATCAGCTCTGCTCCTTTTTGAAATAGCAGGATTTTCTATCGAAGAAATTGCCGGGATACAAAACGAAAAAAGTGATTCTGCAGTAAAGTCAAGACTGAGCAGGGCAAGGAAAAAATTGAGAAATAAAATAGAGAAACTTGAAAAAAACAAATTTGAAAAAAATAAATCTTCAAAAATTTTAACCGGAGATTTGGAAAATGAAACATTCAAACTCATATCAGAATTCGAATCAAGAAAATGAAAAAGTAAACGGGTATTTGAATCTGATAAAAAGTGACGATTACAGAGAATCATATCCTGCGGTAGCGAACTATCTGCAGAACAAAATTTTAAACACAAAAACAAAAGAAAAGAGGAATACATTTATGGAAAAGTTTATTCTTTCACGAAAATTAAAACTCGCTTTAGTAGTAATATTACTTGCTGTTATAGGAATTGCCTGCAGTATGCCCGTCGTTCAGTATGACACACTCGGATATGTAGTAAAATGGAGTGCAAAAAAATCAAATACGGAAGCAACAGATAAAATAAACAAGCTGAGCTGGATAAGCAAAAATCAGGTTTCGGTTCTATCAGATGAAATATTAGCAACAAACAAAGATAATAATTCCAGAGACGAATTACTGAATTATTCAGTGGTTTTACAAAACACAAAAGAAGATGTAGCAAAGAGTTACAAAAGTGACCTTGAAAAAATTCCGGGAGTAAAGAATGTTCAGATTACTCCTCTGACAGAGAAAGTGAAACGTTCGCTTTTTTCTACCGCATTAAATAAAATATTCCAGGTAGAAATTGATGTTTCCAATATGAGCGATCAGGAAGTCGAAAAAAATCTTCGTGAACAATTTAAAACTGCAGGGGTTCAAAACATAGATTTAAAAGTAACAAGAGATGAAAAGGGGAGAAGAGCGATTACTATGAAGCTTTCCAAAGATTCACACGAAGGCGGTGATTATGATATCAAAGTTAAAGACGGAGATAAAATGCTGAGAATGAAGAAATCCGAAAGAGAAGAAGATGCCGGAAATTTGATGAACAAAACGGACGAAGAAATCAGGGCTCAGGTCAGAAAAGATCTTGATAATCCAAACATTAAAGATGACGAAATAGAAATAACAAGAGATAAAGGTAATGTAAATGTGAACGTAAATGTAAAAAAGGAAAAATAAGAAAAAAAATAAAAATTAATTAATCATATTATCCGGAGTTTCTTCTAAAATCTTATAAAGAGATTGGAAGAAACTCCTTTTTTGCTTTAACATTAAACATTTAACATTTAAAGTTTTGAATTGTACATTGTAAATTGTACATTGAACATTGAATGAGCTACCATTTATCCCAGTGAATATTATCAGGATTAAATTTATCCTTTGGTTTATCCTCACCTGTGGGATGTCCAATCGGAATCACATTTAAAGGTATTATATCTGCCGGAATATTCAGCACACTTCTTACAATATCCATTCTGTCTTTATCAGGATACGATGCTGTCCATAATGCTCCAAGCCCGAGAGATTCGACTGCCAATAAAATATTTTCTCCTGCTAATGTACAATCTATCACTGCGAATTCAGTACTTTTTCCGTTCGCTTTTTCCGGTATTGCGCAAATTATAATCGCGGCTCCTGCCTGGAAAAGCATTTTTGCGGATGGAAGCCTTGCGGCAAGTGTATCGAGAGTTGCCCTGTCTGTTACAACAACGAACGACCAGGGTTGTTTGTTTACAGCAGTCGGAGCGCTCATCCCTGCTTTAAGTATTTTATTCAAATCTTCTTTACTTACAGTTTCTCCCGTAAAATGCCTCACACTTTTTCGTTCCTGTATAACTTTTAATATAGCATTATTGTCGGGTTTATCGTTTTGCGCGCAGGCAGGAAAAACATTTGTTAATAATATTAAAACGGAGATAATTATTGTGTAGTAATTTTTCATAATTGGTTATTAATAATTTTAATTAAATTAGAATTCTTTTAAAACTTAAATGAAAGATTAATAATATTCAAGATAACATAAAAGTATAAAAAATAAAAAACCCGGTACCGATATTCCGGTCCGGGTTTTCTGGTAAATAATATATTATAAAATATTTATTATTTTACTTCTTATGTTTTTTCTTCTGTGTCAGGTTTTACTTCCTCAACAACCGGTTTTACTTCCACAGGTGTTGTAACCGGAATTATAGTTGTTACAGGTGGAATTTCTTCACCAATAATATCTTCAATTCTGAAATCAATTTGTTCCGCTTCGAAGCTTCTNNACTATATCTTTTATTGTGAATCTTCTCGGAAGTTTATATCTTGATATATATTCATCAACTTCGCTTTGCTCTTTATCTTTCAGATATTCGATTACAGATAAAACGATTTTTTTATTGTTCTTATCGAATTCAATAACTTCTGCTTTTAAAGTCTCGCCTACTTTAAATAAATCACCAAAATTTCTGATTGGTGCAACAGCTAATTGAGATGCGGGAACAAACGAGTCTACCTGGTCAGGTAATTCAACGATAATTCCTTTTTCAATAGGCTTAATGATTTTGCATTCGGTTTCGGTTCCGACTTTGTATTTCTCTTCGAGTTTATCCCATGGATTTTCATATAACTGTTTGTGACCTAATGAAATTCTCTGGTTAGCAACATCGATTCCTAAAATAACAACTTCAACTTCCTGACCTATTTTTACGAATTCATTTACATCGAGAATTTTCTTTGTCCATGATAAATCAGAAATATGAACAAGTCCGTCAACACCTTCTTCAAGTTCGACAAATATTCCGAAGTTGGTAATGTTACAGACTTTTCCTTTTTGTTTTGTTCCAATCGGGAATTTATCGAGAAGACTCTGCCATGGATTAGGTGTAAGCTGTTTCATACCGAGTGAGAGCTTCCTATTATCATAATCTATATTAAGTATCTGGGCTTCCACAAGTTGTCCCATCGTTACCATCTGATTCGGATTCGTGATGTGCTGTGTCCATGACATTTCACTTACGTGTATTAAACCTTCGATGCCTTTTTCAATTTCGATGAACGCACCGTATTCCGTAAGGGATACAACTTTACCTGAAACTTTATCTCCGACTTTATATTTATCCTGAATATTATCCCACGGATGCGTTTGCAGTTGTTTTAAACCAAGATAAACTCTTTGTTTTTCTTCATCAAATTCGATAACGTGTACATCGATTACATCATCTAATTTTACAACGTCACTCGGATGATTTATTCTGCCCCACGAGAGGTCTGTAATATGTATCAATCCATCGAGTCCGCCTAAGTCAACGAATACACCGAAATCAGTGATTGCTTTTACAGTCGCTTTTAATGTCATTCCTTTCTTAATGGTTTTCAAAAGTTCTTCTCTTTGCCCTGCCATAGATTCTTCAATAAGAACTTTGTGCGATACAATTATATTTTCGATTTGATTATTAATTTTTATTACTTTGAATTCCATCATTTTACCCACATATTCATCGTAATCCCTTATAGGCTTGGTATCGATTTGTGAACCCGGTAAGAACGCAGTCAAACCATTTATATCAACTACAAATCCACCCTTGATTCTTCTCAGGCATTTGCCTTTTACAATTGTTCCGTTTTTCTGTGCATCGACTATCCTGTCCCACATCTTTATCGAATCTGCTTTCTTTTTCGAAAGTATAAGCTGACCTTCTTTATCTTCTATCTTTTCTAAAAATACTTCAATTTCATTTCCTACAATCAGTTCTTCCTGGTTCGAGAATTCATTTTTTGAAACTCTTCCGTCTGATTTGGAACCAATGTCTATCAAAACATCTTCACCGTGAATTGCTACGATTTTTCCTTTTACAACTTCATTCTCTTTAATTACATTAAAAGTTTTTTCATACAGTTTAAGCATTGTCTTAAACTCATCTTCGTCATAATCATTGCTGAAAAATTTATTGACGTTTTGTTTTTCTTCGAGTTTGTCAACTAATTCTTTGACGTCTGTTTTTTCTAATTCTTCTGTCATAATATTTTAACCGGTTAATGTCGATCCCTGAAGACCTAACCGGAGATCCCAGGGTTTTAATTTATAAATTCCCTTTCGGGTTTTTTTGAAAAAAATTTATTATTCTATTATGCCTTTAGCAATTAATTTTCTGTTAAGAAAATCAACCTGCTCTTCGACAATCATATTTGTTGTATCCAGTTCAATTGCGTCCTCGGCTTTCTTGAGCGGACCTTCCTGCCTTGTTGCATCTACCTCGTCACGTTTTAGCATTTCCTTCAGCATTTTATCTCTGGGTATTTTCTGCCCGATATCTAAAAATTCCTGCTGCCTTCTTGCAGCCCTCATGCTATCATCACAGGAAATAAAAAATTTTACTTTTGCATCGGGAAAAACAACAGTTCCGATATCTTTTCCATCCATGACTAAATTACCGGAATTAGCACAATCTCTTAATTTCTGAGAAATAATTTTTCTTAAATTTCTTAACTTACTGACACTGCTGACTTTGTTTGTTACTTCCATATTTCTGATATCTTTTGTGATATCTGCACCGTTCAAAAAAACATTATCATCTTTTATCTCAATCTTGGAATTCTTAACGAAGTCATTTATCTTTTGCAGTTCATTCGGCTTAATATTATTTTTTATTATCCAGTACGTTATTGCCCTGTAATATATTCCGCTGTCAACATAATGAAAATTAATTTTCTCTGCTAAAAGTTTCGCTACAATACTTTTTCCCGTTCCTGCCGGTCCATCAATGGCAATTACAATTGAGTTCATACACTTAATTTTATAATCGGAAATTATAAATCAATAAATATTATAAAAATATATCAGTTATTCAAGGAAAATATTACTATACTTAGCAGTTTTTTAAGAAAATCAGTGATTTTTTATTAAAAGAGACGTATAATTGTATTGAAATCCGAAATTTAATAGCTTAAATTCGCACTTTAAAATTTTTTATAATTAAAACCAGTCTAAAAAAATGCCTGCAATAAAAAAAGTTCACGCCAGGGAAATATTAGATTCAAGAAGTAATCCGACAATTGAAGTAGATGTAATTTTACAGGATGGTACTTTGGGACGCGCTGCTATTCCATCAGGTGCTTCAACTGGAGAAAAGGAAGCCGTTGAATTAAGAGACGGAGACAAAAATCGTTACTCGGGTAAAGGTGTTAAAAAAGCCGTCTCTAATGTAAATAATATTATCGGACCTAAATTAATTGATTTCGAATCAAGAAATCAAAGGGATATAGATGAATTTTTAATTAAACTCGATGGAACGAAATTTAAATCGAAACTCGGAGCTAATGCAACTCTTGGTGTCTCGCTCGCTGCAGCATATGCGAGTGCTAATTATTCGAGGCTTCCGTTGTATCGATATTTAGGTGGATTATCGGCGAATACAATTCCGGTACCTATGATGAATATTATTAACGGCGGAAAACATGCAGATAATAATGTCGACTTTCAGGAATTTATGATTGTTCCTGCCGGATTCGAAAAATTTTCCGATGCACTCAGATGCGGAGTTGAAGTTTTTCATTCGTTAAAAAAAGTTTTAAGTTCAAAAGGCTATAATACTTCAGTTGGCGATGAGGGCGGATTTGCTCCAAGTTTAAAATCTAATATAGAAGCAATTGAAGTTATTTTAAAGGCTATCGAAAAGTCAGGTTACAAAGCAGGCCAACAGGTTTATCTTGCGCTGGATGTTGCTGCAAGTGAAATGTATGTTAATAAAAGTAAAAAAAGTTTTAGCGGAATGTATGAATTTTATAAATCAAATATTCCTGCTAAATCTTCCGATGAGATGATTAAATTGTATGAAAAACTCGTAAAGGAATATCCGATTATCAGCCTTGAGGACGGTCTTGCCGAAAACGATTGGGACGGATGGAAAAACCTGACAAGTATACTTGGAAACAAAATTCAGCTTGTAGGTGATGATATTTTTGTTACGAATCCTGAAATATTAAAAAAAGGAATAAAACAAAATATTGCAAATTCGATTTTGATAAAATTAAATCAAATCGGGACATTAACCGAAACTCTTGACTGCATAAATCTGGCGAAAAAGAATAATTACAATTGTGTGATAAGTCACAGGAGCGGAGAAACCGAAGATACTACCATCGCTGATTTTGCAGTTGCAACAAATGTAGGGCAGATTAAAACCGGTTCGGTATCAAGAACTGACAGGGTTGCAAAATATAATCAATTATTAAGAATAGAAGAAGAACTCGGAAGCGATGCCATTTTCCCGGGGAAAAAAGTTTTTTATAATATTAAATAAGAAAATTAATGAAATTATCGCAATTTAAATTCACATTACCCAAAAATTATATAGCTAAATATCCGAAAGTTCCGAGGGACAGCAGTAAATTGATGGTGTTACACAGGGATACAGAAACTATAGAGACCCGCAAATTTAAAAATATAATTGATTATATGGAGCCGGGAGATGTTATGGTTTTAAACGATTCAAAAGTTTTTCCTGCAAGGTTATTCGGAACTAAAGAAAAAACGAAGGCAAAAATAGAAGTCTTTTTGTTAAGGCAATTGTCTGAATCAGAGAATATCTGGGATGTCGTTGTTGATCCTGCAAGAAAAGTAAGAATCGGGAACAGGATATTTTTTACAAAAAATCTATATTGTGAAGTTATAGATAATACAACTTCCAGGGGACGCATAGTAAGATTTAATGTAAAAGATGATTTCAAAAAATATATCGACAGGCTGGGGAAAACTCCGCTGCCTCCTTACATAAAAAGAGAATCGAATGAAAAAGATAAAGAATATTACCAGACTGTCTACTCAAAAAATATTGGCTCTGTAGCGGCACCCGCAGCGGGTTTACATCTAACTAAAGAATTAATCAAGAAAATCGAAAAAAAAGGTGTCCACATTGCGTATGTGACTTTACACATAGGGCTTGGAATTTTCAGACTGGTCGAAGTTGAGGATTTATCGAAACACAGAATGGATTCTGAATTTTATGAAATCACAAAATATAATTCCGACCTGATTAATCATTCTATCGCCAAACGTAAAAAAGTAATTGCAATCGGAACATCAGTCGTAAGAGCTTTGGAATCGAGTGTAATAACAGGAAAGAATGTAAGACCGAGTAAAGGCTGGACAGATAAATTTATACATCCGCCCCAGACGCTGGCGATTGTAAATAAACTTATAACTAATTTTCATATGCCCCAGAGCACGATGCTTATGCTCGTTTGTGCCCATGCGGAAAGAGATTTTATTATGAAAGCATATAAAAAAGCAATCAAGGATAATTATAAGTTCTATGCATACGGTGATGCCATGATAATTTTGTAATTAATATCATGATTCTTGAAATTTTTCTTAAGGAAATTATTAATTTCGGATTGTTAGTTTAATATTTGACTATATGTTCAATTGCTTTATTTTCATTTATTAATATATTTTAATATATCTTTATTCTATAAAAAACAATTGCAGAATCTGAGTTATTCTGATAAATTATCAATAATAGAATAATTTAAATTTTGTGTTTCTTCGAAAGTATTATTTTTATATATTAAAACTATGAAAAATATAGTCTATTCTATATTATCATTAGGAGCAGAATCCCCTAAATTGAATCAATTCGTGGAGATTTGTACAAATTTATCCATTCCGGTTTTAAACAGATCCAAATTCAAAGAGTATATATTATATAAAACGGGTTTATCCGTAAGAGACCTTGCAAGAGATTTGATTGCTGACTTATTCAAAGTTAACGGTGGAAAATACATTTATATTAATAATCATTTTGAGGATATACTGGTAAATTATAAAGAAGTACCTGCCGAGATTATAAAAGCAAAACTTTCAACTTTGGTAATTTCGAGAACAAACCAGGGCATAACGGAAATCAGAGAAAGTTTCGGTGAGATTTATTTCAGAATTAAACGCTCGATTTATTTACATATTTCAAGACATAAAGATGAATTTAAAAAAGTTATTTATGAAGGAAACACATATATTTTTAATTGTCCCGAAAAAGAAGTAAAATTTGATATGGAACAGATGCCTGTTTTGACCATGCTTGATTTTATGTATGCTTCGAATCACAAGAAGTATTCAATCACTACTATTACTAATTATATATTCGGTATACTTAACAGACAAAAGGATTATTGCAAAGCTTTAATGGACACGACTCTGTATAATATTGTAGCTGAATTTTTTAATTCGAGAATGCAGGATTATATTTCTTTACCGGAAAATGTACATTATAATAATTTAGAAGAGGAAATATAAAATGAATTTAATCACGGATGAAATATTACACGAATATATTTTAAATCCAACGATTTTAGACAAAAGTATTATAAATGAAATCGCTAAAAGGGTTTCCGGATCGGAGGTATTTAAAGAAAGAGTAGATAATATTAGAGATTTCTACGATGATTATTATAAATTGTCGGATAATAATAATGATAACATCGATACTACAAAAAAAACCCGTTCCATCCGTCTCCACCCGCTTTTCTCAAAGCATGTATATAAAGAGTTACATCCGAAAATCGCCGCACAAAGCAAAGAAACGGATGCTGATAATTTTAATTATATAAGGACGTTTGCTTCTGCGAGAAATTTAGTACTTATACGGTTACTCTATAACCCGATTACTAATGTTTACAGACTATTCCTTATCGGTGATGATATGAATATCTTTAAAAACACAAAAGTAAAAATACCCGAATTGAATCTTGATTTAATATCAAATAATAATGGAATTGTTGATATTAAAAATTATAACATCGAAGATGTCGAAGAAATTATTATCGAAAGATAAATTCTTTATTTTAGTTCTATGCAAGAACTGAAAATTTTTGATTTAAATTACTTTTTTCCGGTTTTTTAGTTTACATAATTTTTATATCTCGTGATATTACAGAATAAAATTTTTCTCCGGTATTTTAACTTTATTCCCGGAACAATCGGAAAGGAAATCATATCTGAGGAAATAATGACCTCTGCGTCAAAGGAATTTTGATGTGAATATTTAGCTTTATCCTTTAGTTTAAAGACAGTAAAGAAATAAATTTATTTCGTTTCACTTTTTCTCGTTCAGATCTTATTTAAAATATTTTATCTTTACAATTTATTCGAAGCTCTGAATTATGCACATTTTTGATACGGAATTAAAATATCAGTATTTATTAAAAATAATAAGCAGTCCTTACAGTTCCGGTTTAAAGCTGCTATGCCTTTCAGGGTTCTTATCCACGTTAATAAAAAAGCAGAATCAGGATAAATATTATTCATATTATATTGATTTAAAACCTTACTTATGCTATCAAATCCGGAAAAAAGAATTTAACCATTTTACGCCTGAAGATATCTTAAATCTTGAGAATATCATTATCACTTTTGAACAACTTGAGATATTTAAATCGAATCAAAACGAATTTCAGGAAATTAAAGAAATTTTAAAATACGAATCAGAAATAATATATTCATATCTCGAAGGAACTTCTGATATAAAAAATCAAAACTCCGGCAATTCTTTAAGTCAGGAATCTTTAGCAATTGTATTTATAGAAAAATGCGATCCGTCTGATTTTATAAAAAATATTAAAAACGGTGTAATCCAGAAGCTGCATTTAAATTCTACAATTCGTTCCAAATCTGAAAAATTGGATAAAGTTGAATTTAAAAATCTTATAGAATTCGATAAAACAGAAATTATTGAACAGCTATATTTTGTTGTCGAAAAAGCAAAAAACTTATGCGAAAAAAACAGAATTTCCACACATTCATATAATTATTCTTTTTATTTTGATTCACGGGATTTTATTTATCTGGGTTGTTCACTTGGAATTGGTGCGATTTGTCTCGCCTATAATTCGATTTTAGTCAATGAACTACATACTCACTATTTTAAGTTCAGAAACGATTGTGTGTTTTCAGGTGAAATAAGTGAAGAAGGAAAATTAGCAAAACTTGATGATGAATGCTTAAAGATTAAATTAAAAACCGTCTTTTTTTCCGGATATAAAAAATTTATTATTCCCGAAGATAATNNGCAAAAATTGAACTTGCCCAATATGAAGAAAAATATCCAAAACGCAAACTTGAACTGATTCCTGTAAATAGTTGTGAGGGAATATTTAATAATCTTTCTATTGTAGAGAGGTTTAATCTGAAATACAGGCAAAAATTGATAGCGAAATATAAAAAAAATCAGTTTATTGTGAATTTGATATTTATTCTGCTGTTTGTAGCTATATCGGGACATTTTATAGCAAATTTTTTAGTACCTTATTTTGATAAGAATCCAATATCGTATGACTATATAAATGATAGATATGTGACTTTCAATAAATATGGTAATAAAGTTTTTGAATCTGAAATTCTTGAAAGAAATAATTATGATTTGATAAAGAATAATTTTTATGCCGATAAAAGAATTATAATTGAAGATATTAATGATGATGGAATTAAGGAAATTTTATATCTTAACACTTCTAATCTGGATAATATAAAGAAACGTTCAATATATTGTTACCAGCCTTCCAATCACTTAATGTGGTCTTATACTATGCCGGAAAAAAATTTATTTTATAAAAATCAGGGAGAGAACTTTACTGATAATTCGATGATAATTGCTATTTCCATCATTAGTGATCTGAATACACGATTTAAGAAAATTCTGTATTACGGAAACTATAACGATTATTTTCCCTATAATATCGGATTGTTGGATTGTAATGGTAAATTTATTTCGGAATTTATAAACAGCGGTCACACCGGTAAAATAAGCATATTCGATATCGATAATGATGGAAAAGATGAAATAATTGCGTCAGGTCAAAATAATCTGAAGATTTTCAATTGTGCTTGTTTCATAATATTTGATCCTGAATTTTTATCAGGGGTAAGTCCGGAAACTAATCCATTCGGAGATAATAGAATAGGTCTTGAAAAATATTATATATTATTGCCCCGAACCGTAGTTTTAGAAAATGCAAATTTATTAACAGGCAATGAATCTTCAAAAATGCCAAGAAATGAGGCTTCCTCGATATTAAATCGTCAAAAATCAAACACTTTAGTTTCTTCTCGGGAAACCAACGATACTCCTTCACCGTCTATATTATATTATTTTGATGATAAAATGAATTTAACAGATATAGATGCGGATGATTATTTTGAAATTGCATATAACCAGCTTTTAGAAAAAAAAATAATCCCTGACATAACTTTGGATGAATATTTAAACACTTTAAAAGAAAAAATATTATGGTGGGATGGAGAACAGTTCGAAAATAAACCCGTACTGAATAAATTTTACCTTGAAGCAAAATCGAAAAGCAAATAATATATTCGATTTATCGGTAATATTTAAAAAACCATACTTTTTAAAAATTAACACTTCGAATTATAATCAAATAACGCAATCCATCTCAAGTATAACTTTATAATCGGAAGAAAAATCTGCATTATTCATTTTTTTAAAAAAACTAAATAATTTTTCGGCAACTTTTTTAAAATGCATATGTACTTCATCTTCACGATGTCTTTGGAACCTAGCCTCAGAT
>PNBM01000028.1 GCA_003135995.1 Ignavibacteriota bacterium
GTATGGAACACAGAAAATTCGTCCGCTCCGGAAACAAAAAATTATTGTAAATGTAACGGTCAGTCTTATGACATAAGCAGTTTAGAAGGTTTAGGGCTTGTAGAAAAGCTGAAAGAAATCGGACGGCAAAATTCGATTTCGAAATTTGACGTACTCGACAAAGATAATAATAATCTCAGTCCGGTTGATATCGAGAATGGAAATTTCGAGGGCGACCTAACGTTGGTCCGTTTCAACGTTGCAGCCTGATACGATATTCATATTTAAATTCGTAAACAAGGGGGAACACCTGATTATGGAGGTACTGGGTGTTCCTCCTTTCGTATTTTTAAACAATTAAATAAAAATATATGGAAGGCAATAGTTTAAATAGAACGGGATTAAATCAAGACTTCTTCAAAAGACTAAATGAAACCGGTAATAATTCCAATCTCAAGTTACTAAACGATTCTTTGAAGAACGTAATTACAAAAGAAGTTAAAATGAAAGAGTTCAACGAAAGATTACTTAAAACTAGACAGGAAAAAATTATAATCAGAGAAGTTCTGCTGGAGTCCGAAGTGGACCTAGTGAACTCACTTAAGCAATTAAAAAAAGTATATCAGGATGAATTAAAATCAATGGTAGAGAGGGTGAATGACCTTTATAATTCAGAACTTTTAAAAGTTCAGCAATTATACAAGACCGAAGCTATAGGTAGCAGGCTTATTGACATTGTAAAAACAATATCTAAAAAAGGTTGGTACTTGCTTATGAAGGATAACTCAGTAAATGCGTACAAGTTTTATTCACCGCCGTATGAAGTTGTTTTAGGATATGATGGCAAATGTGTGAAAGAATATGATGAACCTGTATGTAGTCTTCGTTCTATTTACTGTAATGTTTTACATCCTCACATTTCAAGCGGTACTATACAACTCTCAACAGAAGGTGGGCAACATCCAAATTGTTCTGATAAAAATTTCGGCGTTGCTTGCCCGGGAACACTTGAAAACCGTGACATCACACTCGATGATTCTCAAAAACTGCTTGAACTATTAAATGAGATTTCGGCTACATACGAAATCTGCCATTTAAATTCAGCTTATTATAATCCGGAAATTAACTTTACGCTTAGAAAGGACTTAGACCAATGGAAGGCAGCATAACATCATCACTTATAACAGAAATAAACAACAGACAGAATTCTATTGTAGAAGATTTTTCTCAGAGTACAGCCATCGTGGTGGGACTAGGTGGCATTGGAAACTGGATAGCTGTCGATTTGGCATTATTGGGCTGTGGAACTCTAATCCTGTTTGACCCGGATAAAATAGAACCATCAAATCTCAATCGCACACTATTTAAGCTCTCACACATCGGGCAATACAAAACCAAAGCAGTTAAAGAGTTAATTATGGAACGTAGAAAAGATACACTTGTAATTACTTACGAAGAATATTTTTCAGTAGATGATTTAAAAAAATTAAACGGGACAAACTACATTTTTGATTGTTCAGATACCACGAAATTAAAAGATTCTCTCGCGTTAAGTAAAGAAAAGAAAAATGATTTCATCTTTCCGAATTATATAAAATTAGGTTATGACGGCATGGAAGGAACTATTAGCATCAATGATTTCATATCAGGCCGTTGGGGTGAAGATAATAGTTATACTGTAGTTCCCAGTTTCTTTGGGACTCCACAGGTATTAAGTGCAATTGGAATTATAGAAATGCTACTGGTCAAAAAGCCAGTCAACAGAACCGTAAACTTAAATGTAAAATCAATTTTAAATCTTATTTCTTAAAATAAATGAAGACAAAAGAACAATCCGATAAAACCGAAAAAGAAATTACAAAAGGAAAAGTAATTGAAGCTAAATTCACTGAACAAAAGAAGGAAGCGTGGGAATCTGGGATTAAGATACTAAAACAGATGGAAGTAATAGTGCCACTCAAGTTACTTTTGATTTGTAATCAAATCGCCGGTAAAGTAAAAGATGAAAGCGAGTTTTCAATTGTTACGAACATATCAGATAAAGATGAAGAAACAATTTTCTTATCTGAAGAATTTTACGTGCCAAAACAAATCGTAGCTCATGCTTCAATCGATTATCTGCCGGACGAGAAAGATTCTTCTTATAAAGTTGTAATACATAGACATCCCGATGGCTGTAACAGTTTTAGTGGAACAGACCAGTCTTTTATAAACCAAAATTTTGAACTTAGTTTACTTTATACCAAGAAAGATGGATTCGTCCATGGGATATACAATCTAAAGTATAATAATTTCTTAATTCAAATTCCTTGCACCATAATAATAGACTACGGGCTTGAGGAAGTAGATATTAGCAATATAAAATATCCCGAACCTTTAATGATAATCGATAAATTGAAGAACCCAAAATCCAGACGTTCAATTAATTTGAATTCTTTAGAAGCTCCATCCGAATGGGATTCAGAAAGAAAAGACACAATGCATGACAAGAGATTAGCTGAAGAAAATCTGGACTATGATTTGATGAAACGATTTATGTTGGAAGAAGTGTCCGAACAGATACACGAGCTTGAATACAGAGTCGGTATGCTTGAAGAAGAAACAATTTTCAGTGGTTCAAGCTCAGGTTCTAATTTCAATTCGTTCAGGGAAGGTCTATTTTAAAATCACAGAATTTTCAAATCTCAAAATTAAAGCCTATGAAAAAACCTAAAATCACAAAAGAAACAAAGGATGTGTTATTGGAATTAGGTATCGAGCTATTGAAAGCATTGAAGCAAATAAACGAAAGAGATAAACTTAAACTACCTCGTAAACCAAAAACAAATATAGGAGATAAAACAAATGTTAATAACACCAATAGTTCTTAAAGAACTGGGAAAGAAAATAATCCTTCTCACATTACAAATTCTACTGGCTGAGTTAATTAACAGGAANNAATAACACAGCCAACAAACTAAATGACATCACCGAAATCACCGCGAACGATGGCCTGCAACTTCTTGATAAAACCGAGACAACTATATTTACTGATGAAGAGCGAGCCAAGCTTACTGAATTAATCGACGAAATCTTTCCTGATGAAATCGATGAGAACGAAATTAATACTTTAAATGACCCGCAGGTATTGTTCGCCAAATTCCTTTGGAGAATCAAATATCTTGACGATGAAATCAGTCAGTACAAATCAACAGCTGAAAAGCTAATGCAGGAAATCGAAACCTGGCTCGGACACAAATCAAATCAGAAACAATCTCAAATCGATTTCCTGTCGGGCAGAATGGAAGAGTACTTACGAACAAGAGAAATTAAGTCTATGTCTCTGCCTGCGGGGATCGTGGGGCTTCGCCGGCAACCAGATAAGGTAGAAGTAACCAACGCAGAACTCTTTTACGAAAAAGCTGATGCCGGTTTAATTCGGAAAATACCTGAGACACAAGAACCTGATTTGAAGAAAATCAAAGAACAGATTAAACTTACGGGTGATGTTCCGGATGGTGTTGATGTCGTGAGTCAGGAATCTAAATTCTATTACAAACTTAATTGAAAGGAGGTTATTCAAAAATGAGTAGTAACAATGGCAATAAGCCAAAACTGGAGCTTGCTTACAACGTTCCGACAAAAATCAAATTGCTCCAAAGCGAATTCCAAACGGGAAAAAGTTCGGTAGGCCAATGGTTTAGATACACAGTTGAAGTAGAAGGTATTGAATACAGCTTCTTTCCAGTTGAATCCGTTGTGGATTTTATAACTGCGAATAAACTCAAGAAATTTTCTGAAATTTTGGTTACGAAAAAAGTCAGTGTGAATGGAAAAAAATCTACAACGGATTATCAGGTTGAAATTGTATCTAATGGTTCATCTGGACAACACTCTGATGAAGACAAGTTAAGCGAAGAATACAAAATGATGCTCCAGTCTATGCGTGAGGCCCTAAAGATAAAAGCTGAACTTGGCGAAGTAATCGATGAAAATAAAATCGGAGTTGCACTTTTCATTCAGAAGTGCAGGTCTTGAATATTTGGATGAGGAGACGTAAAAGTCTCCTTAATCCTATTAATCGCAAAAAAAACGCACGGAATAAAAAATGAGTAAAAAAAACCGTCAATTTCAATTAACCGCATTAAAAATATTAAACTTAGTTTCTGAGACTATTAACAAAAGCTAAAGATACCGATGTACGGGCAAAAGTTACTAATAATTAAATTATATGTATTAAATTAATAATTTTTCNNCTACTTAAAAGATAGTTCAATTGTAAAGGATACTTTCTCAACAATCAGGTTAGATAGTGCAGGTAAACCGGTTATACTGGGTGTAGTCGGAAAAAATTACACAGTTCTTCAAAATGAAGAAGCATTTGAGTTCTTCGATTCGATTGTCGGTGAAAAGAAAGCGGTATACCATACAGCCGGAGCTTTGCTTAATGGAAAAGTAATATGGATTCTTGCTAAATTACCTGAACAAATGCGAATTATAGGAGATGATATTGTAGATAAATATCTTCTGCTTTCGAATTCACATGATGCTTCAAGTGGTGTGCAGGTAAAATTTACACCTGTCAGAGTGGTTTGTAACAACACTTTAACGATGGATTTAAATA
>PNBM01000117.1 GCA_003135995.1 Ignavibacteriota bacterium
GGGAGACACGGAAGATAACGCAAGGCAATTGGCGAAGAAGACGGCTGATTTAAGAATATTCCAGGATAATGAAGACAAAATGAATTTGAGTATAAAAGATATCAAAGGTGAATTACTAATAATTTCCCAGTTCACTCTTTGTACAGACAATGATAAAAGCGGCAACAGGCCAAGTTTTACGTTTGCCGAAGAGCCGGAAAAAGCAAATCATCTTTATGAGAAATTTATAGATGATTTGAAATTATATTATGATAAGGATAAGATATTTTCCGGTAAATTTGCAGCAAGGATGAAAATAAATTTAGTAAATGAGGGACCGGTTACTATAATTCTCGAAAAATAATATTATGCCTGAGAAGATTTTTAAAATTACGATAATTGGTTTCGGCAGAGTCGGCTCTGCATTTGCTTATGCATTAAAAGATGCGGGTTATTATATAAATTATATTATTGAAAAACATTTAAGTAATTACAGGACATTAAAAAAGCATTTTCCTGATTGCATAATCAGCAAAGAGATTTATGATTCATCGATATTGGATTCGGAAATAATATTATTATGTGTTCAGGACAATAAAATTTCCGGAGTTTTGCAAAGTCTGGGAAAGTTAAAAATAAATATTTCTGGTAAATTATTTTTACATACGAGCGGTATATTAACATCGGATGTGTTTTTGAAAATCAAAGGTAAAAATATTTTAAAAGGTTCGATGCATCCCATACAAACTTTCAGCCGTATATCTTCCCGAAACGAATGTTTATTACAAGATATTTATTTCGGAATAGAAGGTGATAATGTTTCAAAAGAATCAATAAAAAAAATAATCGGAAAGCTCGGTTCAAAGTTTATTGAAATAAAAAAACAGGATAAACCATTATATCATTCGGCTTGTGTGATAGCTTCGAACTATTTAATCACGCATATATATTTTCTTGATAAATTGTTCAGCAGAGTATGTGATGAGGTGACGTTGAAAGTATTTATGCCGATTATCAACAGGACGCTGGAAAATGCTTTAAAATACGGGATACCGGAAGCTTTAACGGGTCCGATAACAAGAGATGATAAAGATACTATTGAATGTCATATAGAAAATATTAGGAAAAATATTTCCGGTGTTTTGGATTATTATAATTTTATGGGTGAAAAAACAGTTGAGGTAGCCCGGAAACAGAAGAGCATTAACTTAAAGCAGGCAAAAGAATTAAGAAAATTATTTAAAAATTCACAAAATAAAAAGTATGATTTTTAGAAAAATTTTAGTTTTGTTTTTACTTTTTATAATTTATTCCTCGTCGGTTAAAAGTCAAAACAAAATAAATTCGAATCCTCCAGATGATTCAACAAAGACATCGGTCAGGAAATCAGACAGTAAAACACCGGGTGGAATATTTGCAGTTCCTTCTCTTGGAGTATCCCTGCCTTTGAATAAGTTCAGTATAAACTCAAACAGTGCGATTTGTTTGGGAATAAAGCTGGAATATGCATCTTTATCTATTTACCCGATAATTCCGGGAATATCATATGAGCACGAATCTCATCTGGGAAATGATAATTATAAAACTCAAAATTTTTTAAACTCTATTCAGACGAATATATCATCATACGGGGGTGGATTCGATATAATTTTAAATAAATATCTTAAATCAAATTATACTATTCCGTTTGTAATTGCAGAAATAAAATATTTTACGGTTCAAAGAATAATTGATCCCGTAATCAATAATACTAATTTAGCGACGAGTGCTAATTTCATCGGATTCATGGGCGGAATCGGTTTGACGTTATATATATTTGATATATACGGTACATACACGTTTGCGAAGGAATATAGTTGCTTTGCAATGAAGATGAGATTTCACTTTCCTGTAATTAAATTTTAAAGTTTTCTGTCTTTCCATTTTATATTTTTTCCAAACAGAAATGTAAAAGGTAAAAGCAATCCGTATATTGCAAAATATAACTGGAATGCAGGGAAGAAAAAAATAAGATTTTTAAATTTTAATTTTATATAAATCGGTACCATTATCAGTAATTCCGAAAATATTTTTATTAAGACCAGTGAGATATAAAAATCAAAATTAAAAAATAAATATCCGGTTACAAAAAAAATATTTGTAAAATATAATTCGAATCCCATTATCCAGCCGAGGTAATTAATATCGAAACCGCCTTTGAACCATCTTTTTTTCTGATTGTATAACTCTTTTAAACTTTTACATTCATCAGTAACAACCAGGCAGCCGGGATTGACAGGTGATTTGATTTTATAATTTTTGTTTGAATCAATCGCACGTGCAAGAGCGAGGTCTTCTGTAACGGAAAAATTAATATTCCGGAAACCGCCTATATCCCGGTATACTATTTTTGTGAAAGACAGATTATTACCTATGCAGCTTAATATTTTCCCTATTCCGGAACTGCAGCAAGCAAGTGACTGCAAATATAACCAGTCGAGAGCCTGCAATTTTGCAAAGATAGAATTTTCATATTTGATTCTTGTAATCCCGCAGACCATACCGGTATTACCCTCGTAATATTTCACAGTTTCATAAATCCAGTCCGGCGGCAAAAGACAATCTGCATCGGTCATTAATATGATTTCACCCGATGAAATATTTATCGCAGTATCTATTGCATTAGGCTTACCTTTGAGATTATTGCCGGACGAGTTATTCGAATCTATAACTTTAAATTGTCTGAAACCTTTTGTTTCAAGAAGCATAATATTTTTTGTATTATCGGTAGAATTATCATTTACGAGTATTATTTCAAGCAGTTCAAAATCATATTTTAAATTTTTCAGAGAAGCTATACATGCCGATATGATTTTTTCTTCGTTACGGGCGGCTACTATCACACTTACGGAGGGCAGCGGAGAACGGGATATTTTAACATTAGATGAACGGAAATAGCCTATTAAAAAAATAAAGTGAAGAATTAAATAAATAATTATTGTAATTAGAAAAAAATAATATAATATCATTTCATAAAAAAATAACCGGATAAATTATTTTATCCGGAAAACAGATTTTCAGAACTAAAATTATTTTACCACAGCAATTTTGATGATTTTAGTTTCTGTGCTTCCATCAATAGTTGCCTGAACAACCCCATAGTAAACGCCGCTCTGGACGGTAGATACATCCCAGATAATTTCATTATCAGCGAAAGAATGTGCCGTTCCCGTGAGCTTTGTTACCAGCTCGCCGGATAAATCAAGAATTTTAATTGTAACTGAAGTAGTATTTCCGTTGAGATAATACCTGATAAATGTTTTGGAATCATAAACCGGGTTTGGCCAGTTATAAACTTTATTTGAAGGAAGTTTCTCTGTATAAATCACAGATGAAGATACCGATTTAAAATTATTATTTGATAAATATTTATCTTTTAGGAAATTCTTCCATAATNNTTTGATTCATCGTATTTCGTATTTGTTTTATATGCATAAAGGTAACCGTCACGTCCATAAACAACAATTCCGAGTGTGTCATTCAAATTTGCTAATGCGGGCGTAGAACCAACGGGGATACCCGTTTTGACAGGATATCCTGTTACAATTTTTCCGTTGATGCCATAAGCATATAAATCTCCGACAGAGGATACGAAGATTAAATCAAAAATCCCATCGTTATTCACATCTGCCACTGCAATTCCCGAAGAAACGTCGGAATTTATTTTTACAGGGAAATTTTCAAGTAACACACCGCTTGAATTTACCGCATAGAGCTTATTATCACCGCAAAAAATAATTTCCTGTCTGCCATCTTTATTAATGTCTGCAAGAGTCGGGAATGAAGTGATATTATCAAACTGGAAATTGAAATTTATCTGATTTCCGTCGAGTAAAATGTGTTTACCATCAACGATAGTCACAGTATCAACAGAACTTGAATTTATTATGTTACCCGTCACAATAAATTTAGGAAAAGAATTAGGAGCTATACCTCCTGATGAATAACTAAATCTATTATTATCGAGTTTTGTGAAAAAGTTTATACTCCCGGTTTTTGAAGAATCAACGAAGCCCGAAGGCTGACCATTCAACTTTCTTTCATAAATTTTATTATTATTGAATCCAACAATGACTTTGTTTGAATCGAATGCAAGTACCGGTGCACTTATGACAGTATTTAAAAATGTATCAAAAACCGTATCCGTAAGGACAAAATTATTATCATAATTAAAAAATCCGAGTGTGGAATAGCTGTTTCCGGAAAAATTGACATAGCTCGAAATCAGTCTGTTTGAACCTGTGAATGAAGGTGCATTTGCAAATGCGGGAGGCATATGTCCGAAATTTTTAATTAAAAGTCCGTTATAGGAAGAATCAATTATATTTGAGCCGGTTGTTTTATAGCCAAATAAATCCGTTCCATTGTTTACAAAAATTTCATCTCTGCCATCATTATTAATATCAAAACAGACAGGTTCACTATAATACGAACCTGTCGGAATGCCAATGAATTTCGGAAAACCTGAAATAGGTTTAATTATATCACTTCCAATTTTAACTCTGAATTTCATTTCCGGTCCTATTGAATCAAAATTCGTAAAATAAATATTGCTGTTCACTAAGGAATAACTTAAAGTATTCGGATATGTATTAGGAGTAAACTGGTTTTGGTAAATAGTTGAGGGTACATAGTGATTGCCATTATACCAGAAATCTACAAAGAAACCGTCTCCTGTGACATCACCAAATGCTGTACTTACGGTAATACCTATATCCTGAGACCCTTTTGCTTCCATGACTTTTACTCCACGATGATTGATGTCATTATTTATTGAGTTCGTTGCAATATTTGCATCAATAATATTCTCATCAATATGCCAGATAAGAATGCCGCCTCTATAATTTGATGTATCGGTAATATCACCCGGCAAGCTCCAGTCGAGATATTTCACATCAGTAAGATTTCCATTTACATTATAAATGTCGTAATAAACAAATCCCGGTACATCCTGTGTAAATTTTGTTGAATCATGAAATGCCCTATTGTGTGTATAAACGACCTGACCATTATTATCAGCATCACGGTTTCTGTTTTCAATTAAAAAATATTCTTTACTATTCATTAAAACTTTAAACATCGTTGAATCTGATGGATTATCTACAGACGAAGTTTTTACTTTATAAAAAGAATCACCGTTTGAAATTGTAATAGGGGACACCCACCCAAGATATATTTTTTCCCAGGCGGAAGGTTCCGGGGGGAAAATCCCATTAAAACTAAAAATCGATTGTCCATCCATAAGACCAAATCTACCTATTGACGTTTTCCCCGACTGTGTATTGAAAAGGTCAGGTAAACCTATATAGCTACCGAAGCTTGCGACGAGAATTCCATTCATTCCGAGTTGCAACAATACATTCCCGGAGGTAAGGTCCAAGTTACGAATTTCAGTCGAAGGAATCATGAGCGAGTTTTTTATTGCAAAGCCGCTTCTTGTAACGAACCCGTTGTAATTAACGCCGAAAATTTCCTGTAAATTATTTAATCCGAGGAACACAGACGGTATATCAAAAGGTGTAGGGTCGTATCCGNNTTAAGTCAATATCCCTTCCTACCCCGGCATGGAACATTACAAAGGCTGTTTTATTTGTGTCGTAAGAAGAAAAATCAATCAAACTATCAGCCCGGCTCCAGGCATCGACAAACATTTGAGCGAGTTTTTGATTATTCTCATTTTTTTGCGGAGAATAATTTTGCATTTGCTGGGGTAACGTAAAAACGTGTCCGAACACTTTATAATTTACTATTAATTTTCCTTTTGAAGATTTGAAATAATAATTTTTTAAAA
>PNBM01000146.1 GCA_003135995.1 Ignavibacteriota bacterium
GATGTTCTTTATCGGGATTTAACTTCCCGGGGTTTAACCAATGTCTTAAAAAATAATTAATAATGTAAGTATAATATTTTAAAATATTTTTGTAATTTAAATATATATAAATATATTTTTACATTTATAAATCTCATCTTTTAATCAAAACAAAGCATTATGACATACACAAAATTTTTGTTACCGGCATTGTTCCTGATTTTATTAAATTCAAATTCTTTCTGCCAGGATAAACCACCAGCAATAGAAGTGCTCGGAACAGCGACCATTTCAGTTGAACCGGATATAATGAACTGGACATTGAACATTCAGGAGGACAATGACAACCTTCAGGAATNNTAAAAGTAATGAACGTTCTCAAACAGAATGGTATCGAGGAAAGCAAGATTAAGACAAGCGGTATGAGAATGACAAAAAAATTATACAAGTACGGCGAAGAAAAAAAATACGGAGTTTATAATACAATCTGGTTTACATCCGATAAAATAGAAAAATATGATGCTATTTCTAACGAAGTCATAAAAATTGAAGACGTGTATATTACAAGCACGGATTTGGAATCTTCGAAAGCAATAGAAACAAGAATTCAGGCAAGGACAAACGCCCTAAATGCTGCAAAAGAAAAAGCTCAAAAAATGGCTGAAGTGTTGGGAGTAACAATCGGCAAGCCAATATTCATTTCGGAAGCGCCCGTTGATTACTGGTCGCCGGTACAATCAAATGTTAACGCCGTACAGCAAGGCAGCCAAACATCAGGCTCGACAACGCTTTTCAGCCAGGGAATGATTAGCATAGAATCGCGCGTGAAAGTTGTCTTTGAAATAAAATAATTTTTCCGTTTAGTTTTTATTGCAGAAAAAGTATTGCCATTCCGGCGACTGTCATAAATGCTCCGGCAACCGAGCGCCAGGTTAATTTTTCTTTGAAGAAATAATGTGAAATTATAAGCTGAATGACAGGAATTGAAGCAATGATTGTTGAAGCAACTGCTATATTGGTTTGAGTAACCGCTATGAACATTAATACCATCCCGATATACGCACTAAGAACTGCGGCAATAATAATATCTTTATAAGCTCTTTTCTCGTTTCTGAATAATTTAAAAGATTTAAAAGATTTTTCTTTAAATATAATATATAAAAACAGCAGTACGATTGCCGGCAAAATCCGGATTGCTGTTGCGACTATGCTGTTCACTTCACTTTCTTTAAATGCTGCTTTTGCAAATATCAGTCCTGTGCTCTGTCCAAGCGTATATAAAAATGCCAGAAGGACTCCAATACGGATTCCTTTTTTCGATTTTGCAGGACCTGTGTTTTCCTCTTTTCTTAAAACTACGAGGACAATTCCTGTTAATGCGATTGCCATTCCAAAAATATCCAAAAGAGAAAGTTTTTCGCTTAAGAATATAAAAGCCAGAATTGCGCTGATTGCCGGGGAAAACGATGTTACCAGAATGCTGATTCTTGCACTTAAAAATTCCAGGGATTTAAAAAAAAGTGAATCGCCTATTACGAGTCCTGCTATTCCGCTGAGAACCAACATCCAGAATTGATAGGAAGAAATGTTTAATGGAATTTGAAAAATGAAGATTGTCAGAACGAATAAAATCATTGCGATAACGAGGCGGGCGAAATTAACATTAACAGAACCGACCTTCACAGTTGCAGACGCAAAGAAATACGAACTCACTGCCCATAAGATTGCAGTTAAAAGCGCCGTTAATTCGCCGATAATCATCAGTATAAATTAATTTTAATTAGAATAATTATCTTTCTAAAAGCCCTTATAATCAATTATAAATTAAAATACAAAATCGGGAAGGTTATTTCAATGAAACAACAAGATTAGGAGGTATAAGGAATGAGAGGTAAAAGAGTTTTCGTGCATTCCTAATCGGGGATTGGGAATGAGAGGGCATCGCGTATTAGAAATGTGAGGTAAAAGAGTTTTCGTGCATTCCCAATCGGGGATTGGGAATGAGGGGGCATCGCGTATTAAAAATGTGAGGTAAAAGAGTTTTCGTGCATTCCCAATCGGGGATTGGGAATGAGGGGTATAATTGGATTATGAGAATATTAAGGGTCTACCCAGTCGCCGTTTTCTTTTATAAGATTTATTAATTCATCGATGGCATTTTCCGAATTCAGGCTTCGTTTCACGACTTCTTTTCCTTTATATAATGTGATTTTTCCAATGCCACTTCCGACATAACCATAATCGGCATCAGCCATTTCACCCGGTCCGTTCACGATGCAACCCATTATTGCAATCTTTAAGCCTTTTAAATGATTCGTTTTCCGGCGGACACTATCAGTGGTTATTTGCAGGTCGAATAAAGTCCTGCCGCAGGACGGACAGGCAATATATTCTGTTTTGGAAATTCTCATTCTTGTTGCCTGCAGAATTCCAAAACTAATGCTGTTAATTAATTCGGGTTTTATTGAATCGGAATTTATCCAGATACCGTTTGTTAATCCGTCGATAAAAATACTTCCGAAATCTATTGCCGAATAATTAATAAAATCTTCTTCGGAAATCTTGTTGTAATGTTTGTGTAAAATTATATTTTCATTATAACTCCCGGGCCGTAAACCGACAAATTCTTTAATGTTTTTTAAAGAATTAAATTCATCCATTAAAAGAATTAGTTTATAATTCTTATCTTTATTTAATAATTCAATGAATTCATTATTGATTTCATTTTCTCTTATTAATATAAATTTATTGAAAATCCTGTTTTCAATATTTAAATATTCATCGAAATTTAACATCGGTATTGTATTCGCATCCGGATTATTTTTATTCCAATTTTTATATTTACATATTAATTTTAAATTCCCGGGTAGTTTAATTCCGATGTTTATGTTTTCTGTGTAAATATAATCCGGCGCAATATCACTTATGTTCCATTTATCAAGCGTTTCGCTGTATTTATAACCGACTGAATTTAAATTTTTATAATTTAATTCTTCAAGCGACAGGATAACGCAAGGGACATCCTTTAATTCGATATGAACATTAGAATCGAAGTGTTTGATGAGAATATTTTCTTTTGCATTAATAAATTTTTCATTATAACGTTTCGCAAGGATTTTGCAAACCGGGATTTCAAACTCCGGTTCTTCTGTGAGAGATACTCTAATTGTATCTCCGATTCCTTCTTCAAGCAATGTTCCAATACCTATAGATGATTTTATTCTGCCGTCTTCTCCGTCTCCCGCTTCAGTGACTCCGAGGTGAAGAGGATAATTCATTTTTTCCGATATCATTTTTTCAACAAGCAATCTGTAAGCGCTAATCATAACTTTCGGATTACTCGATTTCATAGATAAAACAATTTCAAAAAATTTTTCGTCTTCGCAAATTCTTACAAATTCCAATGCTGATTCCACCATCCCAAGCGGAGTATCACCAAACCTGCTCATAATTCTATCGGACAACGAACCATGATTTGTTCCGATTCTCAGAGCCGTTCCGTATTCTTTGCAGATTTTTAATAAAGGAATGAATTTATTTCTTATGTGTTCGATTTCTTCATTATATTGCGAGTCAGTGTATTCAATATATTTAAATTTTTTCTTGTCTACATAATTTCCCGGATTAATTCTTACCTTCTCAACAATTCTCGCGGCGATTTCAGCAGCGTTAGGAGTAAAATGAATATCAGCGATTAACGGTGTTTTATAACCACGACTACGTATTTCGTTTTTTATATTTTCAAGATTTTTTGCTTCATTTAAGCTTGGTGCTGTAATGCGGACGTAATCTGCTCCCGCTTCTATAATGCGAATCGATTGCTCAACGGTTCCTTTTGTATCCATAGTATCTGTAGTGGTCATTGACTGTAACCTGATTGGGTTGTTTCCGCCGAGCGGGATGCCGCCAATATTAACGACGCGTGTTTGAAATCGTTGAAATGAATTATATGACTTTGCTTTATCCAAAAATTTATTATGCGGAATAAATTATAAAATTGGTAACCATTAAAATGGTTAAATTCTTGTTATTCTTTTTTCCCATGACTAAAGTCATGGGTTGTATTTGCTAAAACTATGCTTGAACATTTATTGCTTTTACATTTAACATTTATTGCTTTTCATTTAACATTTGTTGCTTTAACATTTAACATTGCTCTAACGTAGTTTTTTACTTTCCTCGAATAATGTTTTTTTCTCTTCTTCCGTTAAACTCTGATATCCGCTTTCACTTAACTTATCGAGAATTGCATCTATTCTGTCCTGTATTGCTTTTTGCTTATCTTCAATTTCCTGTTTATAATCATTAGTTTTTAATTCCGTATAATCAGCATTTTTAACAGGCTTGTACGGCTCTTCTTTAGGTTTAGTAAAATTATCATAAAATTTTGAACGAAAGCTTTCGGATTTATTTCCGGTGAATAATTTCAATTTTCCCTTGTTGGTTGCAATCAAATAAACCAAACCGACAACTGCTCCGCCCAAATGCGCAACGTGAGCAATACCCGTATTGGATTGCGAAGCCACAGAAAATACCTCGAGAGCCATATACATGATTACGAGATATTTTGCTTTTATCGGAAGCAGGAAATAAATATAAATATATCTGTCAGGAAATAAATAACCGAATGCAACAAGAATTCCGTAAACCGAACCTGAAGCACCTATTGTAGGCGCAACCGGGCTGAAGAGCGGAGCTATGAATAAGTTAGTAAGTCCGGCACCCAGACCGCAGATTGTATAGTAAAATAAAAATTTCTTTGAACCCCATAAATGCTCAAGTTCCAGACCAAACATCCAGAGTGCGAACATATTGAAAAAAATATGCGTGAAACTTCCGTGCATAAACATATAAGAAATTAACTGCCACGGCAGAAACGGTCCGCTGATGGGAGAAAGGTATGGTCCGGTATGAAATATCGGCTGAAGAGCAAATAATTTGAAAAACTGGTCTCCAAGATTCACATCACCTACTTTTAATCCTGATAAGAAAAAATGCTCAAGCAAAAACACAGCTGCATTAGCGATTAACAGGTATTTTATAACCGGCGGGAAAAGGCTGAATCCGCCGAATAATCCCGGTCTTTTGTAACTATTCAAAACTTTATTTATTTATTTTAAAAAATAATTCGTTAGCATTGTTATAATCATCAACAGTATCTATTTCTATACAATCATAATTTGAAACATCTACACCAAATAAACTGTTCCTTTCTTCATTTCTATCTATTATCTCCTGGAATGAAGCTTCATAAAATTCATTTACGTTTTTTTCCGCTACAATTTTCCTGTCAAGTATATCAAATAAATCTTTCAAATAATATCTATTAAATTTCTCAATCCCTATGGACTCTCCGGCTGCTTTAAGAATTTCGACCTCTTTTCCGATTTTCAGTATTCTGTCATCGCTACCTGTAATTACTTTAATCTGCTCCGCATCCAGTTTATGAGTTATGTTAACGGCGAGGCAATTTTCTTTTCCGGAATTTATAAGTTCTTTGATAATATTTTTATCGAATAATATATCGCTGTCGAGAAGCAGCATATCCTCTTTGACATATTTTTTTGTCATCCAGAGAGAATATGAATTATTATTGTTCTCAAAATCCGGATTTGTAATAAATTCTATATTCAAATTACTGAAATTTTCATTTAAATATTTTTTTATCATATCCTCCCTGTAGCCCGTAACAAAAATAAAGTCTTTAATATCGTTTGCGAGTATGTTTTCCATCGCTCTCTGTAACAGGTTCTTATTTCCTATTTTTAGCAGGCATTTAGGAGTCGTATCCGTCAGAGGTCTTAACCTTTTCGCAATTCCAGCCGCCAGAATAACCGCTTGCATATATAATTATATAATTTTAAAAAATTATTATTCTGATAATATCCCTTACTTATTATTTAACATTAACTCAAAGAATTTTAATTTGCAAAATTATATTCCTTTGACATTAATTTTTTAGTAATTCTTTTTTGTATTAATAATAAAATTAAAAATACAAAATTACCTAATATGATTGTAAGGAGAAGGTAGTATTCCGGTTTATTAATAAACAGAAAAATAATCAACATCGAAAGATGTGTAGTTGAACCAATCCAGCTCCAAAGCCTTAATAGTAATTTATTTTTAGCTTTATAAATATCGGGACTAATATTCATATGTACATGCATAGTGGTGTTTTTCTGCAGGCTGCAATATTTGAGGTACAAACTTACAAGAAATTTTTCCAGTAAATGTCCTTTGTTTTTTTCAAGCCTGTCTTTTTCCTCTGTAAATTCAACGATTTCGAGATTAATATCACTCNNTTGCAGAACTCTTGAAAACCCTCCCACAAAAGCAATAATCCAGCCGTAAACATAATCGCCTGTAATATAACTAACAGCAAAGCCAAGCCCCAGGAAAGCAGATAAACCCGTAACGTAATCAATAAATCCGTCTATTAACCTTCCTATTTTTGTTCCGTTTTTTTTAAGTCTTGCAAGTTGTCCGTCTGCGCAATCGAGCAAATTTGACAGAAATATCAAAACAGCCCCTGCCAGTACAAATTCATATTTCCCGAAACCGATTATTACACCTGCCAGTAGTCCAAAGAACATAGATATAATTGATATCTGGTTCGGAGTGATATTTGTTGAATATATTATTTTAACTAAAAGAAAAGATAATGGTCTGAATATGATTAAATCAATTATTTCTTCAACATCAAAACTTTTTAACGAACTTTTATACTCTTTTAAAATCGACATTTTTTCTTTCCGTGTGAAAAGTTATGCAACAATTCACAAATCCATTTATGTGTAATAATTTAATATGTTTTTTTTGCGTTTTTTCAATTTTTTTCTATGCTCTTTCTTTATTTCGGCTTCATATTTTTTCTTAACATTTGCTACAAAATATTCCTGTATATCCGTATTCTGAATAACTTTTTCCAGCTTATCTTTCGTCCCTGTTTCTAAATTATACTTTCTTGTATATGAACCGTCATTGTTTAACACACGGCATTTAATATTATCCGTCAGGTATAAATTCAATATTTCGATGAATTCTTCTTTTATTCTTTTATCCTCTATAGGAAATAATATTTCAACCCTTCTGTCAAAATTCCTTTCCATTACATCAGCACTTCCCGAAAGCACAATTGGGTCTCCGTTATTATAGAAATAAAATGCCCTGCTGTGCTCGAGAAATCTGCCAACAATACTGTAAACATTAATATTTTCACTTAAATCTTTTTTCTGCGGAATCAGCCTGCATATACCTCTCACGATTAAATCAATTTTAATACCGGCAGATGAAGCCTGGTATAATTTCATAATAACTTTATCATCAACCAAGGAATTCAATTTCAATATGATTCTTCCGTTTCCAAAATCTTTCTGACATTTGATTTCATCATCAATCAACTTCACTAAGCTTTTCCGCATATTAAACGGAGCTACAATAAGTTTTTTGTAACTCGTGAGTTTTGAGTAACCTGTCAGGTAATTAAAAAGATTTGAAGCATCACTGCAAAAATCTTCATTGGCAGTGAACAGACCAAAATCTGTATAAATTTTTGATGTTACAGGATTATAATTCCCTGTGCTCAGATGTAAATATCTTTTCATCGAGTTTTCTTCTTTTCGAACAACGAGCGCCAGCTTACAATGTGTTTTCAATCCGGAAATTCCGTAAACCACATGTGCCCCTGCATTTTCCAGGGCTTTCGCCCAGATAATATTATTCTCCTCGTCGAATCTCGCTTTAAGCTCGACAATTGCAGTTACCTGTTTTCCGTTTTCAGCGGCAGTGATTAAAGATTTAATAATGGGAGAGTCGCCGCTTGTTCTGTAAAGGGTCATTTTAATTGCAAAAACATTCGGGTCTTCCGCAGCCTGTGCTATGTATTCGCTCACGGATGAAAAAGAATAAAACGGGTGATGTAAAAATATATCCTGATTCTTTATTGCCCTGAAAGCGTTGTCTTCCTCACGGAAAAAAGAAGAAATACGCGGAGTGAATCCTTCGTATTTTAAAAGGCGATTATCAATTTTATATAATTCCATGAAATCACCTAAATTCAAGGGTCCCCCGATTTTATAAATCTCATCCTTTTCGAGGTCAAGATAAGATACCAGATAATTTAAAATATCGTCCGGTATGCTTTTATCAACTTCCAGTCTTACAATAATTCCCAGCCTTCTTTTTTTAACTTCTTCCTCAATCAGCTTCAAAAGATCATCAGCTTCTTCTTCTTCGAGTTCAATATCGGCATTTCTTGTAATCCTGAAATTATAACTTTCGATTATTCGCATTCCCGGGAAAAGCTTATATGCATTGGCTTTGATAATTTCTTCGAGTAATATAAAATGATTTCCGTTTTTTTCATTTATCTGATGAAATCTAGGAAAATTACTCGGCACCTGTATTACGGATATTTTATTTTCACCGGATTCCTTGTCAGGGTCAATTAATATTATTGCAAGGGCTAAAGTTCTGTTAACAAGATTTGGAAACGGGTGAACATTATCGAGAGCAATAGGAGTTAATACCGGAAATAATTGTTCATCAAAATATTTTTCGATTTTTTCTTTATCTTTTTCCGATAGGTCATTGTAACTATTAAATTCTATTTCTTGCTGTTCAAGACCCGGAATTATTTCTTCACTTAAAACTCTGTAAAGTTCTTTCACCTGCGGACAAAGTTTTTCAAAAATTTCGAGCTTCTGGTCCTGCCCCGTAAGACCATCTGAAGATAATTCATTGACCCCGCTTGACACCTGGCGTTTTAACCCTGCTACACGAATCATAAAAAATTCATCGAGATTTGTACTGAAGATAGATAAAAATTTAACCCTTTCAAGCAAAGGCTTGGTATTATCTACCGCCTCTTCAAGAACTTTTTTATTGAATTCTATCCAGCTTAATTCACGATTGAAAAAATATTCCGAATTGTTTTTCATATCTTTTTAAAACTAATTTTATCGCCTTCTTTAATACCGTATTTATCTGTGTATCCGGCATTAACCTCGACAACGTACAGAATTGGTCCGTTAGAAGGCAATGCCTTTAAGGAACGTATGGTTGCATTTTTATGAATGTTGACAACACTTTTGTTTTCGTCAATGAAAATTATATCAAGCGAAATTAAAGTATTCTTCATCCAGAAACTATGTTCTTCAGCTTTTGGAAAAATAAAAAGCATTCCCCTGTTCTCATCCATCGATTTCCTGAACATCAATCCTTTTTCAGATGCCGAATCGTTATCGGCAATTTCTATATCAATTTTTGATATTGACTTCTTTCCGTCTTTTTTAAAAAATTCAAGTTCACCCTGTTTTACAAACTGCGGTTCTTTTATATCTTTGTATTGTTCGTTCGGGTCTTTGATTTTGACCGGAGTAACGTCTTTATCCTTGTTGAATATGGATGTTATGATAAGATATCCGACTATAAGTACAACCACAGAAAGAAGGACATATTTAGAATAACCCGTATCTTGCTTTTGACTGTTCTTTTCCATTCAAAAATTAAAAATTTATTAAACGATTTTATTTCCCTAAAAATTCTTTTATTGATTCCATTAAATACATATTTTGTTCCCTTGTTCCGAGCGTTATCCTCGTTTCCGTTTTAAATGCTTCTTCGTCTAAAAACTTAATTAATAAATTTCTTTCCTTCAAAAATTTATTCAGGCCTTTCCTGATTTCCTTTGGCATATCTACAAGCATGAAATTCGCATAAGATTTATAGGCAGTGAAGCCGTCTAATTTAGCGAATTCTTTGTAAAAATAATCTTTATCTTCCTGCATTAATTTTGTAACTCTTTCATAATATTCATCATCATCCATTGCAATCGAAGCAAGCTTTTCTGAAAGCCTGTTATAGCCAAGATATCTGACGGAGAAATTAATTAACTCTTCGAGATTCTTGCCTGCAAATGCATAACCGATCCTGCATCCTGCTAATGCATAATATTTCGAGAACGTCCTGCAAATAACGAGATTCGGGAAGTCATCTATATAAGGTTTTACATAATCATTTTCCTTGGATCCGAATCCCCAGTAAGCTTCGTCAATCATAACAAGTGCACCGCGGCATGCATCGAGAAATTTCCATAAATCTTCTTTTGAAATTCCATTACCTGTCGGGTTGTTCGGGGATGCAATCAAAACAATTCTCGGTCTTTCACGGTCGTATATTTCAATTAATTTATCGACGTCATATAAATAAGAGTCAACACCGTCAATTTTTCCTTTAACCAT
>PNBM01000370.1:0-165 GCA_003135995.1 Ignavibacteriota bacterium
TCTCCAAAGAGAACGAGAAGTCACGCTCATATTTTTAATTCTATTGGAAAAAACTTTTTATATTAAACTCCTCGTACCCCGTTTTTTGGACAGGGTACGATTTGTTTTTAGCACTTCTTCTTATTCAAATCATAAAATTTACATTTTATGACTGCTCGTTCCCCT
>PNBM01000370.1:225-3361 GCA_003135995.1 Ignavibacteriota bacterium
TTTTGTAATATAAACTTATTCGGTTCATCGTTCCCAAACTCCGTAAAATGAACGATTATTTGTTTCTTCGCTTTAAAATAAATTAAAAATTAAATTATTTTTATATCACAATTTTTTTAAGAATGAAAATAATTTTTGAGCATTTCGATTAATCCCGATAACTCTTCGTTCCCCGGTCACGTTCCGGGGAACGATTTGTTATCTTCGATCCTTCTTATTCACGCCATAAATAATTCTTATGATTACTCGTTTCCCGGTCTCCAGTCAGAAAACGAGGATTCATTATTTCGGACCGACAAATTCAAAAAACTTTTTTAACTCATCGTTCTCCATTTTAAAATGGAGAACGACTCGTATTTTTTGTTCTTCTTCTTTTTCGATTAA
Organism: Ignavibacteriota bacterium; assembly: GCA_003135995.1. Classification (GTDB taxonomy): domain Bacteria; phylum Bacteroidota; class Ignavibacteria; order Tepidaquicellales; family Tepidaquicellaceae; genus FEN-1257. The sequence goes on from PNBM01000370.1 coordinate 610, forward strand.
CAAAATTTTATATTTTTTTAAAAAAATCTCTTTTAACGAATTCACACAAATATTTCTTATTTATGGCTCTCCGTTCCCCGTTTTAACGCGGGGNNTCTAAAATTTTTAATTAACGGAATTACCCGGTAATAAGAATTTTTTATCAGCATCGTTTCAAATAAAACTAAAGAGAAATTTTTAAACTTTGTCTTTCCTGTCTCCAACCGGGAAAAACTATTATAATCTTGATGTTTCTTCTTATTTTTTTAAACTCCGCATTCCCCGGTGATACCCGGGGAATGATGAGTATTTTCGCTTTTTCTAATTTTAAGAACTAAAAATGAACTTTTACACTTCCGAATATTTCTCTTCCCGCTCCCGGCTGATAAGAATTTCCACCCGGATCAGGTTCTGAGAATGCAACATATTTCTGATCGGCAATATTCTTCAAAAATATATTTAATTCCAAACCATAATTTCCCTTAAACTGGAACAGATAACCTAATCTCGCACCAATTAAAGTGTAACCCGGTACTGCTTCAGCTTCGATATTAGCTCCGTCAATATAAGATTTGCTGTAAGTTTCAGTATTAACACCAATAAAGAAATTTGGCAAAATATTAAATTGAGCATCAAACATAAGCTGATGTTGAGGAGAATTTGGTAAGAAATTATCGTTTTGAGTATATTTTACAATTGTCGTATCATCCATTACAACCTGAATAGGTGCTGAAATATCATACTTGAACATAGAGAAAGTATAAGCTACCTGGAAGTTAAGAGGTTTGATTGGAGTATATTTACCATACACTTCAACTCCAATTCTCTTACTTGCACTCAGGTTTGCATAATAAGTTTCCTGACCTCTTCCAGGAATACGATATCTTTCGAAATCGTTTTTAGTCTGAAGATAAAATCCGCCAACGTCATAATAAAGTTTGTCCTTTATAGTACCCCTGACACCGGCATCGAATCCGTTTGAAGTAGCGAATGTAAGGGCAGTATTAAATCCACCATATATGGAAGCAGGATTTTGTATTAATTCTTCAATTGCAGGTGGTAAAAATCCCTGTCCAAAACTTGCATATAAATTCGCTTCTTTTAAAGGAGCATAAGTAATACCAAATCTGCCGGTAGCACGATTAAAATCTTCATTTCCGGATAAGTCGACACCACCTTCTTTTACAAGGTCATTAAGTTCGTTATGAATGGCATCATAACGAAAACCTGCTGATAGAGTAACATATTTTCCAAGTTCGACGTTATCGATTGCAAATACGCCTACTCCTCTTTGATTTATAGTTTCATTTGACAAATCACCTGCAATTTCAACAGAATGGTCATTTGTGTTTGTATGTTCATCAACATTCTGGAATATTAAATCTGAACCAACACTAAAATGATTTTTAACCATATCTTTTGGTTTCCCGTAATTAAAAGTATATTGCAGGGAACCACCCGGTGTTATCAAAGTTCTGTGATTAAAGACGTGGTTATTTGCTTCAGTAAATAAAGTTCTCTTCACAAAAGCACTGAATTGAAAAGTGTGATCGTTATTAATGTTTAAATTTCCCGTAAATCCCGCTGTTGCTCTCGCAGTTTCAAGATATTCATTAAACGGAATCGCATCAGAATTAGGTGTTTTCGGGTCAGTGTTATAGGTAGGTAAATCAATACCTTCCGGATTTTCGTGATAAACATCAACGTAATCGAAAACAGGAGTAAGTGTCNNATGCTTTACCATAAACTTTATCACCCCAGAAATGAGTATGCTGCCTGTATCCATCACCTATATCACGGGAAAAAGCTACATTATAATTTACATTGTCGCTTGTTCCTCCGAATCTTCCAAAACCTTTAAAGAAGTTATTTGACCCGAAAGTCGCAATACCTTCACCAAAGAGAGGAAGCCTGTCGCCATTTTGTGACATGATATTAATTATACCACCTGAAGAACTGCCGCCGTACAAAGAAGCCGCAAGTCCTTTCAGTACTTCAATTTTCTGTAGATTAGAGAAATCTATATCATAGAAATCAGGAGTGAATCCTGACGGATCATTAAGAGGAATACCATCGAGAAGAGTTTTAATTCCCCTGATACCTCTTTCAGATAAAATGCCTACACCTCTCATAGACAGGTGTAATCTTTCACCGTTTGCCTGATTATCAACTTTAACACCCGGTACAAGTTTCATAGGCTCGTCCATAGAGATTGAACGAGGCATGTCATTTAATATATCTCCCCCAACAATACTTATTGCAAAAGGAATATCCTTTAACGGTAATAATAACCTTGGAGCGGTAACTACTATTTCAGTTTGTTGCCGGAATTCCAGCGTATCTTTTCGAGCTTCCTGTGCTTGTGTTAAAGATGNNTAATTTTTTTCATAATTTATCGTAATTTAATTTTTAAATAAAATTTAAACACACTATGTCCCTCACGATGTTTAAATTAAATGTTTTCAATGTTATTCATCTCATTTGGAGAAATAAGATAAATTGGAGTTTGTATTAGCGAAGAAACGTTATGCTCTGGGAGGTGGCGTTGGTATATCGAATATTATTTGGTAAGTACTATNNAATACAATAATAATGAACTGAATCATTATCATTTTCAATTTTGTATACATCATACATTTTATTTCCATACGTAATTTCGGTTTCGTTCAGAATCTCGAATGCTAAATCTTTTTTCAGCATATCAGCTTTAGCAACGGTAATTTTTTCGAGTTCATTATCGGGAATGTAATCGTTGATTTTAATTAATGCGTCA
>PNBM01000133.1 GCA_003135995.1 Ignavibacteriota bacterium
AACGGCACAAGCTGGACAGTAATCAATAACGGCTTGACGAGTACTAATGTCCAAACTTTTGCTGCTTCCGGTACAAATATTTTTGCGGGGACAAATGGACACGGCATCTTTCGTTCAACTAATAGTGGTATAAACTGGTCGTTTTCAGGTATTCCAAATTATCTAATACTATCTTTAAATTTTTCCGGAACTAATATATTTGCTGGTACAGGTTCAGGTATTTATTTATCTACAAATAATGGGGAGAATTGGACTATAATGAGCAATGATTTGTCATGGGGAGTTTTCACTTCAATAATAAATGGACAAAATATTTTTGCAGGAGCAGGTTCACTTAGTCCTAAATTACAAAATAAATTATCTGCTCTTTCTGGTATAGGAATTTATTTTTCGTCAAATTTTGGAACGCAATGGTCACAAATTAATGATGGATTTCCATTTGATCCTGAAATACGTTCAATAATAATTTCAAATAGTTATATTTTATGCGGTACATATGGTTTATCAGTTTGGCGTCGCCCACTATCTGANNGGAACGTATGAAGTAACATTCAACGCATCGCAATACCCCAGCGGAGTTTATTTTTATAGATTAACATCAGACGGATATAATGAGACAAAACGGATGATACTACTCAAATAATTTACATTCTTTTAAACGCCGAAGGCGTGACACTGTTGTAGAAATAATTTCCAATAAAATTAAAACGCCGAAGGCGTGATATTATTGTAGAAAATAATTTCAAAAAGAATCAAAACGCCGAAGGCGTGGCATTGTTTTAATGAGGTCATTTAATTGCAGATCATTTCAGAAAAATATTAAATAATATCACCCCTTCGGGGTTTGAATTTAATTCACAATTCATTTTCTACAATAATATCATCCCTTCGGGATTTACAAAATTGAATTATTAGACAGGCGAATGAGTTAGTTAGAACCTAATGTTTAGCATGGATTTCCGCTTTCGCGGGAATGACAAAAGAAGGGGATCCCCGACAAGAGTTCCGATAAAGAGTCCCTACATATCGGGACAAAGAACGCACATTCGGGAACGACTAACCAAAAAGAATTTGTGAAATTAAATGAACCGGAAGAACAAATCACTTATCAATTATAAACACAAAAGCGGAGGTAGCCACAACTCCGCTTTGTGCGACTTAATATCTTCCTAGGCAGTGGCAAGATATCTCGTCTATATAATTTTACTTCTTTTCGTGTCCTTATGTTCCATTTAGGTTCCGCCTTGCATACAATACGTAATCAGGGTAATAATTCTGCAACGAGTAAAAAAATTAATAACACAAAGCGGAGTTAGCCACAATCTCCGCTCTGTGCGACTATATCTCTCTTGGCAGCTGAGAGATATAATTTCAATATAAAATCAATAAATTCAATAAATTCAAACCTTCTAATTAAATAACCAAATAACTAACTTACGTTACACAAAATAATTAAAATAGCCACTTTTGTCATTCTGAACTTGTTTCAGAATCTCGTTTTTAAATTTTTTTAGACCCTGAAACAAGTTCAGGGTGACAAATACGTAAGTTCAGTAACCCAATAACTAACCGCTACAATTTTATTACAAATTAAACGCCAAATAGTTTCCTCAAAAAACTAATCCATCTGCCTTCTTAAAAATGCAGGCTTTGTATATTCCTTCTCTTCGAGATTGAAATCATCGAATCCGAATTTTTCAAGTGAGTCGTCTTTCTTCGCAACGTACTCTTCGCTCATATCATCGTTGATGCTGATATTTGCCAGACGGCGCCTGAATGCAGGCTTATCTAATTCGGATAATTCTTCCTGAGTCGTCGGAATCGAAGAAATTTTACCGACCTGCCTGACATTTAATGATTCTTCAGCCTCTTCTTTTATTTCTATTACCTCTTCCCTGAATCCTGTCGCAATCACAGTCACCATAATTTCATCTTTCATTTCTTTGTCATCAACTATTCCGAATATGTACGTCGATTGTTCACCGGCTTTATCTTTTATAATTTCATTTATTCTTTCTATTTCAGACATCTTGATTGCTCCGTTGCTTGCAATGTTTACGAGCACGCATTTCGAACCGCAGATATCTACATTGTCGAGCAGCGGGTTCAAAAGCGCATCCAGAGCGGCTTTCTCGGCTCTGTTATCACCGTCAGCAATTCCGGTTCCTATCATTGCATCACCCATATCTTTCATAATTGTTCTAACATCGGCGAAGTCAACGTTAATTTCTCCTGTCTTCGTGATGATTTGAGAAATACCTCTTGTTGCATTGTAAAGAACTTTGTTTGCAAATTCGAAAGCCTGCGTTTTTGTAGTTTCTTCGTTAATCAGTTCCAGAATTTTTTGATTCGGAATAACGATGAGACTATCGACTTCTTCTTTCAGTCTGCTTAAACCAAGATTCGCAAGGTTCATTCTCGGTTTGCCTTCAAAATTAAATGGCGTAGTTACAACTGCAACAACAAGTGCGTTCATGCTCTTCGCAATGTGCGCAACTTCAGGAGCACCGCCGGTTCCCGTGCCGCCGCCCATACCGGCTGTGACAAACACCATATCACTTCCGGCAATTGCTTTTTCAATCATATCACGATTTTCTTCAACTGCTTTTAATCCGACATCATCTTTCATTCCCGTTCCGAGACCTTTTGTAATGTTTTTTCCAATCTGTATCTTAATGTTTGCCTTGCTGACATCAAGTGCCTGCGTGTCAGTGTTTATTGCAACAAATTCAACACCTTCAATCCCTTTGTTTACCATAGAGTTCACGATATTTCCGCCGCCGCCGCCTACTCCGACTACTTTAATTTTTGCTCCGTTCATTGAATCCGGAATTAACTGAATAGACATATCTTTACCCTTTCTATTTTATTTGTGTAAATATTATTTAAAAAATTTCTTTTATTCATTTTAAAATCTTTATAGCTCGTCGAACCAGGCTTTCACTTTCGAAAAAATTCCTTTCGGAGTTAATTTTTTTCTCTTCTGCTTTTTATCGGTTGTAACCGTATGACTTATTTCTTCCATATTTTTCATGCGGTGAAGAATCAAGCCTACACCCGTTGCAAAAATCGGGCTTTCAACTTCTTTTATTAAACCGCCTGAAATTCCGTTCGGAATACCAAGATTCACTTCCATATTTAATATTTCTTTCGCAAGTTCTTTTGTACCCTTTATCATCGAGCCTCCGCCTGTTATCACAACTCCGGCGTGAAGTTCATTGTGTATCTGCGAATTTTTAATTTCTATTGCAGATAGTTCGAATATATCCTGCATCCTCGCCTGTATAATTCTCGCAAGAATACTTTTTCTTGTCTTCTTAGGAATTTTTCCTTTAATGGATTCAACTGTTAATTCATCATCGCTTAAAATTTCCGAAACTGATGCGAATCCGAATTCTCTCTTTATTCTTTCCGCTTCTTTTTCAGAAATTCCAAGTGCCTCAACTATGTCATTCGTCACGAGACTTCCCGCTATTCCGATTCCCGCTGTATATTTCAAAACTCCTTTTTTAAATATCGCTATGTCCGTAGTTCCGCCTCCGATATCGAGCATCGCAACACCGACTTTCTTTTCGGTTTCATCGAGCACTGCAAATGATGATGCAATCGGCTCGAGTACTATATCATCTATTTCAAGGTCACAGCTTGTAACGCATTTTGTCAGGTCGTCGATTGAAGAGACAAGACCCGTGATTACATTTACTTTCGCTTCAAGCTTTATTCCGAACATTCCGACAGGCGTTTCAAAAATTCCGTCTTTGCCGTCTATTATATATTCCTGCGGTACAACATCGATTATTTTTGTATCACTCGGCAATGGAATCAGCTTCGCCTGGTCGATTAAACGGAGAATATCTTCATCCTGAATTACTCTGTCAGGATTATTAATTCCGATTATGCTTGCCGTCTGAATGCATCTTATGTGATGCCCTGCAATGCCAACAACTACCGAAGTTATCGGAGCACCTGAATTTAATTCTGCGTCTGCGATTGCGGCTTTAATTGATTCAATTGTTTTACTCGGGTTTACTACGATTCCCCTGTGAAGCCCTTCCGACGGAGCTTTGCCTATTCCGATTATATCTACAGTTCCGTTACTTTTCGGCTTTGCTACAATCACACAGATTTTCGTTGTTCCGACGTCGAGTCCAACAATTATATCACTTTCGTTCTTCTTGAATTTTTTAGATTTAATTGTCATGTTTTATAAAATTTTTATTCTGTAAATCAGCAGTTTTATTCCGCTGCGTTACTTAGTTTTAACTACAACCTGGTTCGAAAATCTTAAATCCACATAAGCATAATTTTTATCTTTAATCTCAGAATGCATCTTCTCTATGAAATTTTTTAATATGGTTATACTTTCCGATATTTCTTTTTGATATTCGGGTTCGGATATTTGCCTGTCCTTATATCTTTGAAGATATAACGGCAGCGAATTATCGTTCAGATAAATAATAACTTTCTCGGAATCAGCCATGTTTATCTCTGATATCTGGTTGTATAAATATTTTCCTTTGCTAATCGTGTTAAGTACAATGAATACGGCTAATTTCAAATCATCATCTTTTTCTTTTACTCCGGGCTGAAAATTTTCCTGCTTGATACCGTTTATCACGGGTAAATCATATAATTTTTCGAAATTTTTAAACGGGAAAATTTCATATTCCGCGTCGACAAGGTTTAATTCGCTTCCTGAATTCACAATAGCCACAGGCGTTTTTTCAACAATATCGATTATAATTTCCGACGGCGGATTTTTACTGACAAAAACTTTTTTTATCTCGGGATGCCGCGAAATCCTGTCCTGAATGAAAGTGATATTCAAATCATCTATATTTACAGCTGAATCGGATTTTATATTTGCCGCCGATAATATTTCTTCTTTTGTAAGCGTATAATTTCCCTTAATTTTAAAATCTGTATAGTAGACATTATTTCTCCACTTGTTCGCATATATTATGAGTACCGCAACGATAATAACAAGAGGAACTAATATTAATATTCTTTTAATTTTTTTCATTCCTTCACCTCGCTGTGTCGTTTTACATACATATCGCATAATTCCGTAATACTTCCTGCTCCCTGGAATATTATAGTATCATCTTTCTTAATAACTTTATCCAGAATCTGAATCGCATTTTCAAAAGAATTTGTATAATAAATTTCTTTTTGAATGTTCTTCAGTATATTATAAATCAATTCCGAACTCACACCTTTGATTTCCTTTTCCCTCGCCGGATAAATATCGGTCAGAATCACAACATCATTTTCTTTTAGCGATTCTGCAAATTCATTGTATAAATCTCTTGTTCTTGTAAACGTGTGCGGCTGAAACACCGTTATAATCCTGCCCTTTGCATTATCCCTGATAGCCTTAAAAGATGCTGACACTTCAGTCGGATGATGCGCATAGTCATCGTAAATTATTATATCATTTTTATATTTAAGCTCGAGTCTTCTTTTCACTCCTGAAAAATCAAAAATGCTTTCTGCAAATTTTTTCAGGTCGACACCAATTGCATTACAGGCTAAATATGAAGCGGTTGCATTCAAAGCATTATGCAAGCCCGGAACTTTAAGCCTTATTGTATTTTTTTCTAAATCAAAATATGTTTTTCCGTTTGTATTAATTATATTTTCTATTTTATAATTATTGTTATCCTTTAAGCCGTAAAATATTTTATGCTTCTTATCAATATTTTTCGTCAAATCAAGAACATTTAAATCATCTCCGCATGCAATAATCTTCGCACCGGGTTCGGCATTATCAATAAATTGTTTGAAACTATCTTTCAATTCTTTTAAATCTTTATAAATATCCGTATGGTCAAGTTCTATATTGGTTATAATAATTACATTCGATTTTAATGAAAGAAAACTTCTGTCATATTCATCAGCTTCCACAACTGCTATATTTCCTTTGCCTATTCTTGATGAACCGCCTTCAAGAAAATCAAGAGTTCCGCCTACGAATATGTAAGGCTCAAATCCGTTGTCAATCAATATCTTCGCTATCATCGCCGTTGTACTTGTTTTTCCGTGCGTACCGCTTACCGATATCAGATATAAATCGTTCACAATTTCTCCAAGCATTACAGCGCGTTTTACCATTTTTATTCCGAGCTTTATTGCTTTTTCATATTCGGGATTATCTTTTTTAACTGCTGACGTGTAAATAACAAGGTCAATATCTCCCGTAATATTTTCGGAATTATGTCCTTCAAATATTTTTATTCCGAAACTTTTTAATCTTTCCGTAATTTGTGAAGGATATAAATCACTACCTGAAATCTCATAACCTTTTCTTTCAAGAAATTCAGCAATGCCGCTCATACCGATTCCGCCTATTCCGATAAGGTGAATCTTTTTTACATTTGTCAATATGTTGTTTTTATTTTCAGGCATTCGCTTTGGTATTTATTTCTTTGGCTAAATTTCTGAATTCCTGGAATAATCTGTTATCATCCCAGAATTCACTTAAACGGATTCTGAGATATCTTTTCCTGTCTCGTAATTTTAATTTCACTCTCCTTATATGGCTTCCTTCCCCTGCCCTGTGTTTTCTCTCCCGTGAAAAACGAATTCCGATTATATCGGAAAATAATATTTCCCTGTGCCCGAATCTGTTCTTGATAATTATTCTGTCCGTATTGAATATCATTTCTTTCGCTCTCATCATGTTGACTAAAAGCACAACAAGATAATAAAGAATAAACAGGCTGCTGATAATTATTATCGGGGCTTTATACAAGTCTGAATATTGTTTCGAAAAAAATGCACCCGTGATGATTGCGTAAACTATAAGGAACAGCATGTAAACAATCAAAGACTTGTAATAAAAATCGAGTTTGTATTTGTATATTCTTACTTGTTCCATTTTAATTCTCTTTAAGTTAATTGAATGATTTCTCTTGCAATCTTTCCTGCCGAATCTCTATCCGAAAACTTAAAAATATTTTCGCTTAATTTTTCTAAAATTTTATTATCGTTAATTACTTTTATTATTGTATTAAAAAGCTTTTCGTTTTGCTCTTCCTCTCTTATTAAAATACAGGCATCTTTCTTCTCGAGACTCAGTGCATTCTTCACCTGGTGGTCTTCCGCTGCCTGCGGGTAAGGTACAAGAATCACCGGAATGCTGAGATACGCGAGTTCCATAATACTGCTTATACCAGCCCTGCAAATAACAAGGTCTGCCGCTGAATATGCAATTTGCATCTTTTCTATAAATTCAAATACTTTAACCCTGTCTGAAAAGTTATTCGTTAGATTTTTTATACTTTCAAATTCCCTGCTTCCCGTTTGCCAGATGATATTTATTTTATCGTTATATAAATCTCTAAATATTTTTTTAATTGCTTCGTTAATTCCTTTTGCTCCCTGGCTGCCGCCGAATATGAATATTGTTTTTCCTTCACCAAGTCCGTAAAATTTTTTTGCTTCGGTTTTATCCGATTTAATCAGAGAAAATCTTACGGGATAAGATATTTTCACTACGTTATCTTTTCTTTTCAGATATTTTAATGTATCATCAAAACTGATTACAACTTTATTCACCTTTGAAGAAAGATATTTTGTAACCATCCCGGGATACGAATTTCCTTCCTGTATAAGCGTCGGAATTTTTTTCTTCAAAGCAGAATAAACAACAGGACCGCTGACAAATCCACCCGTTCCGACTACCACGTCGGGTTTAAATTCTTTTAATATTTTGTAACAACTTTGCAACGCCCTGTATGATTTAAATAAAATTGAAATATTTTTTAATAAATTTTTTCTGCTAAAACCTGCAACCGAAATCGTTCTTAATTTGTAATTATTTGCAGGAACAATTTTTTCTTCAATCCTTCCTTTAGCACCTATAAATAATATATCCGAACTTTCATCAAATTTTTTCAACTCATCTGCTACCGCTATCGCCGGAAATATATGTCCACCCGTTCCTCCGCCCGCAAATATTACTTTCATAAAATTATTTATTAACATTCCTTGCAGAAATCATTTCTGCAGTTTCATTCCTGTATGAAGAAATATTCAGCAAAATTCCGATTGCAATGGAATTAAATATTAATGCCGTTCCGCCGTAACTTATGAAGGGCACAGGTACACCTGTTGTCGGAATTATACCGCAGGCAACCGAAATATTTACTACCGCATAAGCCGAAATTATTGTCGTTATTCCGAACGCAACATATTTTCCGAAATCATCATTTATTAATTTTGAAACCCTGTAACCGCGAAACATTATTAATGTAAAAAGCGCAACAACAGCCGCCGCACCGATAAAACCATATTCCTCTCCTATTATTGAAAAAATAAAATCTCCGTGCGCATCAGGCAGGAAAAATTCTTTCTGAATTGAATTTCCCATACCGACTCCAAGAAAACCGCCGCTTCCAAGCCCGATTATAGCCTGGTTTAACTGATGCTGTGCAGATCCGCCTGACGTGAAATCCGCATAGTGCTCGAATCTGTTCACTATATAAGACTTTGTTAATATAAATCCTATCGCTATCGGCAAAAGACTTATGCACGTTATAACAAGATGTTTTATTTTTACCTGCGATGTCAGAAGCAGCATCATCGAAGAACCGAAAATAATTACTGCCGTGGAAAAATTCGGCTGCCTTGCAATCAAAACACAAACTAAAATTATGTAAAATAAAATCGGCAGATATCCTCTGTATAATTCATTTACGTAACCTTTTTTTCTGACCATTAACGTCGCGAGATGTATTATTAATGTGTATTTCGCAAGGTCAGACGGCTGAAAACTAATCGGACCGATGTTTATCCAGCGGTTAACATTTCTTATCGAAACTCCGATTATAAAAACGGAAACCAAAGCAGCAATAGAAATTAATATGAGAATCTTGCTGATATCCTGATAGTACCTGTAATCTATTTTTGCAAAAAAGAAAATTAAAAATATTCCTAAAAATACTTTAACAATATGAAGCTTAAACATCTGGTTCGCATCTTTGTAATGCACAAACGAATAATCCGAACTGGCACTGTAAACCACGCCAATACTGAATATCAGCAGCAGCAATACAGGTATCAAAATCCAGATGTCTATTTTATATCCGTTTAGTCTCATTTCTTCGGATTCAGATTGTTTACAAATTTTTTAAATTCTTCTCCGCGTTGTTCGAAATTGTCGAACATATCGAAGCTCTTATATGCAGGTGAAAACAGCACAACATCTCCGCTTTCAGATAATGCATATGCTTTATTCACTGCAGATTCGAGCGTTTCTTCAACTAACACTTCTTTAAATTTTGAAAAATAATCTTTTATATCATTTTTGGTCTGACCAATTGCAATTATATATTTTACGCGCTCTTCGACGAAATCTTTAATCAAATCAAAATTGTTTGCGCCTTTTTTTCCGCCCATTATCAGCACAATATTTTTCTTAAAACTTTCAATCGCCACATATGTCGAATCGAAATTTGTTGCCTTAGAGTCATTGTAATATTTCACACCGTTCAGCTCTCTTACAGGCTCGATGCGATGTTTAACACCTTTGAAGTTTATCAGAGTTTTTTTAATCACATCATCTTTTACATTCATATATTTCGCAGCAGCAACAGCGGCAAGTGAATTCTGCAGGTTATGATTCCCTCTTATAAAAATTTCATCCGTGTTTATTATCTTCGAACTTTCATTTTTACCGAAATATTTAATCTGATTTTCCGAAACGTAACATCCGAATTTATATCCTTTTTCCTCAAGATTCTCTTTCACACTAAACGGAATAATATTTCCTTTAAACTTCGAACTGAATCCTCTTATTATTTCATCATCATAATTAAATATTATTGCATCATCTTCCGATTGATTCATATTGATTTTCAGTTTCGCATTGAAATAATCTTCAAGCGAACCGTGCCAGTCAACATGGTCGGGAGTAAAATTAAGAAGCATTGAAACCTTCGGCTTGAACATTTCCGTGCTTTCAAGCTGAAAACTGCTCGTCTCGAGAACAACAATTGATTTTTCCGTAACTTCATCAACTATTTCAGAAAACGCCAGACCAACATTCCCACATACTTTAGAGTCTATTCCCGCATTCTTAAAAATTTCTCCCGTTAAAACTGTCGTCGTCGTTTTTCCATTCGTTCCTGTAACAGCTATCACAGGCGCCTTGCATAAAAGAAAAGCAATTTCAATTTCGCTTACAACTTTTTTATTCAGCTCAACTGCTTTATTAATAATATCATTGTTAATAGGTATTCCCGGACTTTTTATAATCACATCATAATCATAAATTTTATCCGAGTGCCCGCCCGTTTCAAATGGAATCTCATAATCTTGAAAAGCTTTTTCGTCGAAATATTTTAGTTTACTGATTTCCAGTGATTCACTTAAAAATACATCAGCACCAATTTTCTTTAAAAGCTTCGCGATTCCTATTCCGCTCCTGCCGGCTCCAAGTATTGCGTAACTATATTTATTTATTTCTTTTTTCAATTCTTTTACCTGATTTTAAATGTTGCCAGTGCCATTATTGCGAGCAATATTGCCGCAATGTAAAATCTTATTACAATCTTCGGCTCCGGAATTCCTTTCATTTCAAAGTGGTGATGAAGCGGAGCCATTTTGAAAACGCGTCTTCCCGCACCGTATTTCTTTTTTGTATATTTAAAATAATATCTTTGAATCAATACTGAAATTGTTTCCGCGAAAAATACTCCGCCGAGAAGCGGAAGCAATAATTCTTTTTTTACAAGAATGCACAACGTCCCGACCGCGCCTCCGAGAGCAAGCGAACCCGTATCTCCCATGAATACCTGTGCGGGATACGAATTGTACCAAAGAAATCCGAGCGCCGCTCCGATTAAAGCAGAGCAATAAACTATCAGTTCTCCGTTTCCCTTTAAATAAATTATGTTAAGGTATCTCGCTGTTTCTACGTTACCCGATATGTAAGCAATTATTCCAATCGTAAATACCACTATCCCGACCGTTCCTGTCGCAAGCCCGTCGAGTCCGTCTGTAAGATTCACCGCATTAGATGTCGCCGTGATTATAAAAATTATTATCGGGATGTAAAAAATAGAAAAATCAAATTCGTAATTTTTAAAAAAAGGTATCGTTGTAATTGTATTTATATTTTCAAAATGCGGATGAAAATAAATCACAAGACCGACAATTAATCCGACGGTTACCTGTCCGAGCAATTTGTATTTTGCTAAAAGCCCTGTTTGTACTTTTTTAATCACCTTCAGGTAGTCATCAAGAAATCCGACCAATCCGAGTGCTATAGTTACAAATAAAATTATGATGACATAAATATTTTTTAAATCTCCCCACATTAACACGGGAACTAAGAATGAAAATAAAATAATTAATCCGCCCATTGTCGGCGTTCCGGCTTTTGACCAGTGGAATGATGGTCCGTCTTCTTTCTTAGCTTCGCCGATTTGTTTCTTCTTCAAAATTTTAAGAATCCTCGGACCAATGAAAAAACTAAATAACAATGCCGTTATAGCAGCTAGCGCCGAACGGAAAGTCAGGTATCTGAAAATATCGAATCCCGGCGGACTAAATTTACTGTTAATATATTCTGCTAAAAAATAAAGCAATGTTTAAAAAATTTTTAATTTAATAATAATGAATTTACAACGTCTTCCATTTGCATTCCTCTTGAACCCTTTACATAAACTATATCTCCTTTTTTCACTACTAATTTCAGGAAATCAGAGAGTTCATCTTTCGTTTTGAAATAAAAATTATTTTTTATCCCTTTCGCATTTTTAAATATATGGTAAGAATCTCTGCCATAAGTATAAAGATTTTCGAATTTCATCTTTTTAACTAACTTCCCTATATCGCTGTGAACTTTTTCGGCGCTCTTTCCCATTTCCAGCATATCGGCAAGAACAATGTGTTTTTGATTTTTTGATTTGTATTCTTTAATCGTTTCTAAGCCAAGACTTACTGAATCAGGGTTGCTGTTATAAGCATCATTTACCACAATAATATTTTTCCTGCTCACTTCCATTCTTTTTGAACTTGCACTGTTAAATTTTGATAATCCGTCTTTTATCTGCTTCACTGACAATCCGAAAAATAAACCTATCGAAGCCGCCGCAATTCCGTTATAAATCGAATGTTTCCCGAAAGTTGCAATTTTGGTCTTAAATCTTTTTTTGTTGTAACTTATTTCTATTTCAGGCTCGAAATTATTTGTATATCCAGTAAACTTTCCTTTTACATCTGAATCATAATTATATGAATACGAAAATAAATTTTGAGACTTAACTTTATTGGAATATTTTCTCACGTATGCATCATCGAGATTAATCAGACATGTTCCGTCTTTTTCTTTCAATAAATATTCATAAAGCGAAAATTCCTCTTTTGCCACACCATCAAGATTTTTGAAAAATTCAAGATGCTCGCGTCCAATATTGGTCACTAATCCGAAATCAGGCTCCGCAATATCACACAAATACTTCAGTTCATCAAAATGATTACTTCCGGCTTCGAGCAGACAAAAATTATGATTCTTGTTAAGCTTTAATAATGTGAGCGGAAGCCCGATGTGATTATTAAAATTTCCTTCGCTCTTCAAAACATTATATTTTTGAGAAAGAACATTTCCCGCTAAATCTTTTGTGCTTGTCTTCCCGTTGCTCCCGCCAATGCAGAATACCGGTATCGTAAAATTTTTCTTGTATTCTCTCGCTAGTTCACCTAAAGCAAGTGTTGTGTTCTCAACAACTGCAAATGATTCTTCTTTAAAATTATTTATATTTTTTATGTACCAGCTTTCATTTACTATCGCTAAAGCTACTTTCTTTTCAAAAACATTTCTTATATAATTATGACCGTCTGAATTTTCACCTTCAAGCGCAATAAATATTTCTTTTGACTTTATTTCCCTCGAATCAATTGAAACACCGCTGAATTTCCGATTGAATATTTTATCGAAATTCACAAATGTGCATTGCTTCAGATTAAATATGTCTTTACATGTTATCATTTATTTTGCAAGATGAAAATATTTTTGTACAATTTCTTTATCGTCAAAATGTGACCTCACACCATCAATCTCCTGGTACGTCTCGTGCCCTTTTCCGCAAATCAGAATTATGTCGTTGGCTTTCGACATTTCAATTCCCCTTTGTATCGCTTTCTCGCGGTTAACTTCTATTTCAAAATTTCCTTTTGTTTTTATTCCGTTCAGTATTTCTTTTATAATATCCATCGGGTCTTCATACCTCGGGTTATCGGATGTTACAATCGAATAATCCGAAAGACTTGATGCGATATTCCCCATTACAGGTCTTTTCGTTTTGTCTTTGTTCCCGCCGCATCCGAATATTGTTATCACTCTTCCTTTATTTCCCTGCATCTTGTTGATTTCAACTGCCGCTTCAATTGCATTTTTTAAAGAATCAGAAGTGTGTGAATAATCTATGATTGCATAAGAATTATTCGGAAGTTTTATTTTATTGAATCTTCCGTTGACAGCTCCGAATTTTAAAAGAGCGAATATTATGATTTCAATTTTTATATTATATTGTAAAGCCAGTGAAACCGCCGCAAGTATGTTGTAAATATTAAATTTTCCCGTCAGGCTCGATTTTATATTGAATTCTCCTGATTTTGTTTTTAATATAAACTCAAGTCCTTCGATTGCAATCTTTTCCTCAACCGCACGAAAATCGGATCCCTTTATAATAGAATAAAATATTTTTCTCGATTTCGTATGTTTAATAATTCTTTCGCCGTACTCATCATCTTTATTCGATATAGCAAAACTGTCTGCACTTAAATTATCGAATAATATTTTTTTTGCGTTAAAATAATTTTCCATATTTTCATGCAAATCAAGATGCTCGCTCGTCAGGTTCGTAAAAACTCCGGCTCTGAAATTCTGCCCGTAAACCCGGTCCAGAACCAAAGCGATTGAAGATACTTCCATAAAACAATATTCAATTCCGTTATCCACCATCGATGACAGCATCTGGTTTATTTCAATCGAATCAGGTGTCGTAAGTTTTGATGATTCATTCTTTCCTCCTGTTATGTAATCAATCGTTCCAATCAATCCGCACTTAAAACCGGCTTCTTCAAAAATCGCTTTCAGCAAATAGGTAATCGTTGTCTTACCGTTCGTCCCGGTTATCCCATTTAGCTTTATTTTCCCTGACGGATTTCTATAAAATTCCGAACTTACCTTCGCCATAATTTTTCTTACATCATTAACTCCTATAATTTGTACATCCGGAAATTTTTTCTTTAATTCATCGACTGATTGATTATCAGTAATTACAGCTTTCGCCCCGTTGGCAATTGCACTTTCGATGTACTTGTTGCCATCATCCTTATAACCTTTGATAGCAAAAAATATAAAATTGTTTTTGACCTTGCGTGAATCGTATGCAAGTCCCTCCACAACAAAATCTATTTGCTGTGTTGCACTTGGAACGGCAATGTTTAGTTTTAAAAGGTCAAAAAATTTCATTCGCTAAAATAAATTTTTACAAAATATTATTACTTTACGTTTTGGTAACTGGTCACTTCCCGCTTTCGGAAGCTGGTCAATCACTTCTCCGCTTCCGTTTATCTCAACAACGAATCCTTCCGTTATCAGTTTATTAATTGCTTTTCTTAAACTTAAATTCTGAACGTTTGGAACTTTGATATGATTTATTTCTTCTGTTTTTACCGATTTCACCGTAAGCTTAATTAACATATTTTCATCGCTGTTTATTTTAGCGTCGGGCGATGGAAATTGCGAAACTACAATTGTTTTAACTCCCTTTATCTGCTCTGTATTTTTAGTATATTCACCTTCGATTTCATATTTAATATTTTTTTCTTTAAGAATATCTATTGCATCGTTCAGCTTTAAATCGAGTAAATTCGGAATTAATTTATATTGATTTTTTACTTCTTTAATGTCCTTTATAGTATTATTCGTCTTATATGAATTCACGTTCATGAAATCCGGATTGTAATTATTCGAAATCCCGTAGTAACTTATAACCCGTGTCGCAATTTTCTGAAAAATAGGAGCCGCAACTTTTCCGCCGTAATATTCACCTGATTTTGGATTATCTACAATAACGCAAATTAATATCACAGGGTCTTCCGCAGGAAAATAGCCAACAAACGAAGAGTTGTGCGCCCCGCTTGAATATTCACCATTGACAAGCCTTTGCGCCGTTCCTGTTTTACCGGCAATGCTGAATCCCGCAATTTTTGCATCAACGCCCGTCCCTCTTTCAACTACTCCCATAAAAAGTTTTGTCATTCTTTTAGCTGTCTGTTCTGATACAACCTGCCTGACCGACGAAGGAGAATTTTCAAATACAATATTACCGTTAGGTGAAATTTCTCTTTTTATAATGTATGGTCTCATCAGCATTCCGTTATTTGCAATAGCATCATAAGCCATTGCAAGTTGCAAAGCATTTATTGAAACCTGGTAACCCATTGCCATGTATTCAAGCGACCCGTTCGTAAAATCGACAGGACGTTTTAATAATCCTTTGTTTTCTCCCCGAAGCTCTATTCCTGTGTAAATCCCGATTCCAAAATCTCTCGCGTATTTATAAAATCTTTCCTGCCCTAATTTTTGTGAAAGTTTCGCGGCACCGATATTACTCGAATATTCTATCACCTGCTGAAAAGTAAGACTCGATGCAGGATGTGTATCCATTATTAGATTTCCGTTAAATGAATAAGAGCCGTTCTCAGTGTTAATCACCGAATTTTCACTTTCGATTCCCTCTTCAAGACATCCGGAAGCTGCAATTATTTTAAATGTTGAACCCGGTTCGAAAATATCTGAGATGACAGAATTTTTCATTCCGACTGTATCTTCTGTTTTTATATTGTTCGGGTCAAATGTCGGATAAGAAGACATTGCAATGATTTCGCCTGTCTTAACGGAAATGATAATTACTTTACCTTTATCTGCATTGAAATGTTTTACGTTGTCTGCAAGTTCCTGCTCTGCGAACGCCTGAACCTCTTTATCTATCGTTAATATGATGTTATCACCGGGCTCAGGCTCTTTTTGTATGAAACTTAAATCCGGTCTCTTGTTTCCCCTGCCGTCTTTCTGCATAATCATATATCCGTCTTTTCCGGATAGTTCCTTATTCATCGTTAACTCAATACCGGAGACACCATTATTCTCGAGGTCTGTGAATCCTATTATCTGTGAAGCTAAAGGACCGAAATTATATTTCCTCGCCGGTTCTTTCAAAATGTTTAACCCGTCAATTTTTACAGTATCGAATCCTTTCAAATCGGTTATATCAATTTTTCTTTCGAGAAAAACTGATGGATTATTTTTATCATTCAGTAAATCGAGATAAGGTTTTTTNNTTTTATCCTTATTTAATTTCGTTGCAATGAGCGTTGCAACACTGTCGGCATTTCTGATTTTTGTCGGGTCGGCGGTGATGGTCAGCTTGTATATGTTGGATACCATCGTGTTCATGTTTCTGTCCGAGATTAAACCCCTGATTGGAATTACTATATCGCGTGTCTGGGATTGCTTTTTCGCGGTGTAACGGTATTTCTCCGCATCGAATATCTGTATGTTTATTAATCTTACTATTATCGCAGCAAATAAAAATAAAAATGCAACAAGAAAAAGATTTATTTTTCTTCTCCTTGTCAAATCTGTATTAATATTTTTATCCTGCTTAAACATTTTTTGTTTAATGACTTAAAAATTGTGATTTGTTTATGACGATTATATTTCGTTCGTCAAAAAAAGTTTCACCGGGTTTCATCTGAAATTTATCCGAAGCAAGATTTTTTATTCTTTCGTATGAGGTAAGCTTCTCTATTTCTATCCTGTATGCGTAATTCGATTGAACGGTTTTAGTAATAACATCTTTCATGTCATTATTGCCCGAAATAAGCTGGTTGACATTAATTATGTTATTGATATAAAATACAATTATTCCGGCGAGAATTAATACATAAATTAAAAACTGGAAAATCGAAATTTTCTTTCTGCCTCTCCCCGAAAATTTAGTATTCTTTATTTCCATGTTGCTTCAGCACATCTTAATTTTGCACTTCTTGATTTTGAATTAAAAAGAATTTCTTTTCTTTCAGGCACAATCGCCTTCTTCGTTAATAATTTTAATCTTTTATTTTTAGTGATTATTTCATTTTTGTATTTAGAGACAGAAGGAACAAAAGCTTTTTCTCTGAAAAATTTTTTCACTATCCTGTCTTCGAGAGAATGATACGAGACTACAACAATCCTGCCGCCTTCAACTATCATCTCGAACGAATCTTTCAAAACTGAGGTCAAATTTTCCAGTTCATCGTTGACTGCAATTCTTATCGCCTGAAATATTTTCGCGTAAAAATCAAATTTATTTTTATCGCCTATTTGGTACTCGGAATTTATTGCCTCCAGCAAATTAAAAGTTGTTTCGATTCGTTTTACTTTCCGGAATCTTACTATTACATCTGCTAATCTTTCTGCATTTCCGATTTCTCCGAAATTCCCGAACACTTCTTCAAGCTCCGTCTTCGAATATGAATTTATTATGTCGCTCGCTTTTACTTCACCTTCTTTGTCCGCTCTCATATCAAGCTTTGTATCTTTCATAAAACTGAATCCGTCTTCATCCGTCAACTGGTACTCCGATAAGCCAAGGTCAAGAACTATTCCCGTAATGCTTTCGATTTTTAATTCCTTTAAAATATTCTTTAGCTTTCCGAAATTTCCTTTGCAAAAAATAATTTTCTTTGCGTATTCATTCAATTTTTTCCTGCTGAATTCCAGCGCGTTGACATCTGCATCGAGACAAATCAATTTACTTTTTTCATTTATGCTTTTTATAATCTTTTCGGAATAACTTCCTCCGCCCGTCGTACCATCGATAATTATATGAGCTTCTATTTCAGGATTTATTAAATATTCAATTGCAGTATTTAAAAGAACTGGTATATGATAATCATTATTCTTCAATTTTTATTCATTGAAGTTTCAGATATTTGGTTTCTTGTTGTAAATGTCTTCCGACACTTTTTTAGCTATTTCAGCATAAGTCCTCATTTGCTTTGCATCTTGTGCTTTCATTTCATCGGGGTCCCAAATCTCTATTTTATCAATCATTCCGTTAACGATTACTTCTTTTTTTATGTGGGCAAATTCGATAAGCTGAGCAGGTAATAAAATTCTGTTTTGAGAATCGATTTCAACTTCATTTGCATAAAATAAAGATTCCTTTATAAAATCCCTGTGCTCTTCATCGAAATAATTATAATTCTGCAATCTCTCAACAACCTTATTCCACGCCTCTTGCGGGTATATCAGGATGCATTCATATACACCCCTCGTTAAAATAAGTTTATTATTTGTTTCAAAATTTATATATTTACGAAACTTGGATGGTACCACTAATCTGGACTTGTTATCTAAATTGCAATATGTGTGACCAAGAAACATAAAAAAGTATTTATTTTTGTAATATTTTGGGAGAATTATCCACAATCTCCCACTTTCTCCCACCTACAAAAATAGTCATTTTATACATAAAGTCAAACATTTTTTTTCAGTTTCTTTAATATTTTTTTGGCTGGCTTTTCTAACTTTAGCATGATAATTGATTGGAACAAATTTATCGGAAGTTATCGATAAATCTGAAAGTTAATAAACCTGTCATTTCCGAATGTGCGTTCTTTGCATCCCGATNNATGTTCTGTATATCGGGACTCTTATCGGGAATCCCCTGCTTGCTTGTTTTGAGAACGGCTTTGTTTTTCATTCTGAATTCATAATTCATAATTCAGAATTTAAAATCTCTGTTTTTTGTAATTTGTAATGTCATCCCCGAATGCTCTTATCGGGAATCCCCTACTTGTTTGTTTTGTGAACGGTTTTGTCACGGTTTGTCATTCCCGAATTCTCTCTTCGGAATTCCCGCTCTTATTTGTTTTCTGTTTTTTGTTTTTTGTTTTTTGTTTTTTGTTTTTTGTTTTTTGTTTTTTGTTTTCTGTTTTCTGTTTTCTGTTTTTTGTTTTTTGTTTTCTG
>PNBM01000075.1 GCA_003135995.1 Ignavibacteriota bacterium
AAAGCCTGCGGCTACATTGTTATTACACATTTCTATTGTTGTTCCGTCGGTTCTTCGATTTCGCAGGTAATTGTTAAATTCTTCATTGGAGTTTCAGGGTCGTTGCTATAAACAATAATTGTTTTTTCCTGATGACCGCTTCTGCCCTGTGTATTAAAATTCACTTTAATTTCGCCGCTTTCATTTCTCTTATATTCTGTTTTTTCGCCTACTGTTGCGCCTGTGCAACCGCATGAAGTCTGCACTTTTTCAATTCTAAGAGTCGCATTTCCTTTGTTCGTGAATTTAAAATTATATTGTATTTCCGGTCCTCTCGGTACAGAGCCGAAATCGTGAGCTTCTTCCTTGAATATAATTTTTGGTGACCGCAGAGAAGCTGTGAGCTTAGAGCTTGTTATAACGATAAACAAAACTGCCCCGATTATCACGAGACCTGTTATAAAAAATGTGGCTTTACCGCCTTTCGAATTAATGAATTTAATCATTAGAATATATCTCCTTTGGTAATTATAATTTTATATTTTAAAAAAACAAATTATTTATATTAAAAATTTTTTAGTTCGGCTGAACTTCTTCTTTTAAATCAATTTTCGATTCTTCAACTTTTTTCATACCCGAAAAAATATAAANNAATATCCTCGTTAAAATATCGCTTTTTGAAGCCGTGTTTTCAAGTGAAAAACAACCGCAATTTATATCGAGACCTCTTGCATAAGCCGAAGTCAAAGCAATTAAAAAAACAACGAGAGAGAGAATTGCAATAGCCGAGCTGCCCTTTTTGTAAATTCCGGTTATTAATAAAATTCCGGTGACAAATTCAATATAAGGAAGAATGATTGCAAGAAAATTTACGGTAACAAGCGGCAACATTTCATAATTTTTAATTGCTTTTGCAAACTCCTCGCCATGGAAGAGTTTATTAACCGAAGCATAAATAAAAATAGCACCGAGAATTAATCTTAATACAATCAGTAAATACTTATTTGAGAGNNTCCCACAGATAAATCTGTGGGTTTTATTCAGAAAATTATTTATCAACCGGAAAGCCGGCATCTTCCCACTCTTTATAACCGCCGAGATATATATTCATACTATTATATCCGAGTTTTGCAATATCATATGCGAGGTCAATGCTTAATTCGCAATCGCCGCCTTTACAATAGCAAACGATTATTCCGTCCTTGTTATATTTTTTAAGTACTTCGAGTTTCTGGTCTTTGGTTAATTTATGAAAATCCACATACGATATATTTATAGCGTTTTTTATGTGTCCCGCTTTATAGTCTTCTTCGACTCTTCCGTCTATGAAAAGCGCATTTTTATCATACAGTAACTTTGCAAAATTCAGTTTAATATTCTGGGGTTCATAGAATTTTTCATTTTCGTTCCAGTGCGGTCTGTTCATCAAAGGTTTCTCTTTATTTGAAGCGGTATCAGTGGGATTGTTTTTAAATTCAGTCATCATTTTATCGCTATTTTCGGTTGAGTACCTGTTCATATCCATAACAAGCGGAATGCCTTTCGGGCTGACCGCATTGACGATTAAAGCGAGAATGGAGCTGCCGATGAATATTATTAATATTTCTTTAAGAGTCTTTTTCATATTACAAAAATAAAGAATAAAATAACTTTAAGAAATTCTAAAAAAAAGCCTTTATTTGAAGGGAGAAAATTAATTGATAAATATAAATATAAAGAAACAATATTCTTGTGTTTCGTCTGGATTCCAGTTTCCGCTGGAATGACAAAATCTTCTTAATTGTAGAGGTATTTTAAAACAGTGTGTCGCCCGGGTCGGATTTTTTCTTTGTAATTTTTAAATGCTTATATGCAAGTGGTGTAGCTTCACGACCTTTTGGAGTTCTGCGAATAAATCCTTCAATAAGCAGAAAAGGTTCATATACATCTTCCACGGTTCCGGGGTCTTCGCTGATAGAGGCAGCAATTGTTGAAAGACCGACAGGACCACCGTTATGTTTTAATATAATAGTTTCGAGAATTTTTTTATCGACTTTATCGAGTCCATATTCATCGACACCGAGTGATTCAAGTGCATAGTCGGAAATTTTTTTATCTATAGTACCGTCACCTTTCACGATTGCAAAATCCCTTGTCCGTCTGAGAAGCCTGTTCGCGATACGCGGAGTAGCACGGCTTCTTTTGGCAATTTCATAAGCACCCTCTTCCGTAATTTTTATTTTCATTATTTTTGCGGAACGTTTCACGATATCGATTAGATTATCCGTGTTATAATAATCGAGGTGACACGTAATTCCGAATCTATCGAGCATTGGAGAAGAAATCAAGCCCTGCCTTGTAGTCGCTCCGATGAGCGTAAATTTATCGAGTTTAATTGGAATACTGCGCGCGGCGGGACCCTGGTCAATCATTATATCGAGCTTAAATTCTTCCATTGCAGAATATAAAAACTCCTCAACAATTTTTGGTATGCGGTGAATTTCATCTATAAAAAGTATTTGTCCGCTTCTGAGTTTAGTCAGCATCCCGGCAAGGTCTCCGGGTTTTTCAATCACGGGACCTGAAGTAGATATTATTTCCGTTTTCAGTTCATTCGCTATGATATGTGCCAGCGTAGTTTTTCCCAACCCCGGAGGTCCTGTAAACAACACGTGGTCCAGTGATTCCTTTAACTGTTTCGAGCTTTCGATAAATACTTTCAGATTTTCTTTGACTTTTTCCTGTCCGACGAATTCTTTGAAATCCTTAGGGCGAATCAAAGATGTAAAATTTTGTTCATCTTCGGGTAAAACTTCAGCTGTATTCAATCCTTTTCGCGGCTGCTTCATATACAAATACCAATTTTATTTTTTATTAATATTTATAAAAATACCGTTAATTTTGAATTTAAACAAAACAAATATAAATATGTAGAAACGATTTTTCCATAAAATCCTTTCCCGGACAAAATAAAATTTTATTTAATCATAAAGTGTTCGTACTATGATTTTTAAGATTTTAACTTTATTCTTTTTTTCCGTCATATTATATCTCTGTTTTTATTCCGTTATTACGCTATTTATAGCTAAAAACGCATAAAATTAACTTATCTGTTTTGGTATTATATTTGCAATTATATATTTACGTAGTTAATTATTTAATTTAAAAAGGGGATAATATAGCAAAAAGAACAAAACGAAAAATTAATTTAACAGTGTGTTTCATTAATAAAGAGAAGTAAAAAAGGGATTGTGGGATTGAATTTTTACAAACAGGTATAACTGCCAAATATCTTATATTCTGATGCAGTGAATTTATAAAGATTGTAATTCAGAATTATCATTCACTCAAAACCGCATTCCCTTATTTTTCTTCTAAACCTTGTTCAATATTTTGTTAATTAAGAAAAAAAAATATGAATATAGAAACAATATACAATGATTACCGCTGGCGCCCGACTGATGGGGATTACAATAAGGATGGTGAAATAAATAGAAGAGTTCCTTTATCTAAAAAATTAAAAAAAGTTATTTTTAATCTTCTCGGTTATTTAAAATGTTTATTTTAAATCTGAATTTACCAGCTTTTTTTATTTTATATGTTGAATAAATATTTCCTGCCTGCAATACTCAATTGATACATTTCCGGCAAATAACTAAATTGTTATCAAATAAGAAGTTTTTATAATCTATTATAAAATATCGCAACATTATTACGGTTATTTTAATACAAAACAAAAATAATTATGGAGAAGAACGGAACATTAGTAAAGAAAATAGATATTTTGCTGATTGCGCGCAGGATAAGATTTTTAGGAATTGCGATAACTGTTGGAATAATTCTGATTTATTCGCTGGGGTTATTTGTTTCTTCAAATTACGTAAATAAAGAGCTTAGCTCGTTCAATCTTTTATCGCTTGCTATCGTTGCCTTTTTTTGTTTTCCTTCGTTTTTTATAAAAAAATTTCTTTTCAAAAAAATAAATTCAAAAAATTTCGCGACAGCATATTTCAATGCACACCTGGTACCATTTGCATTATGCGATTTGGGCGGACTTTTCTGTATTACGACAAATCTTTTCGTAAATCAGAATATTATATATGCAACAACGGGATTGATTGTTGCGGTTATGTTTTTAATTATTAACTTTCCGGGATTTAACGACTACGACAGCCTGAACTTATAGCCCACTGATTAAGTTGATTTCACTGATTACACTGATCTTAAACACTGATTTATTTGATTACACTGATTACGCAGATATTAATCATTAATAAAGATTTATAGTTAATGATGGTTTAATCGGCGAAATCAAAGAAATCAATTTAATCAATGATTAGAACGGTGGTTCGTCACCGGGTGGAATAAAGTCATCGACATCTTCGACAGATGCAGAGCCATCCTGTTTTTCAAGCTTCCATGCCCGAAGAGTTGTGAAATATGTTTTTTCTCCCTGAGGATTTGTCCAGGGTCTTCCGGTTAAATCGAAGCTAACATCAACTACGTCACCAATCCTGTATGAGTCAAGCATCCCGCAATTATCCTGAATGAATTCGAATTTTATGAACTGAGGGTATTTCGGATTATCGGCATACTCAACTACGAATTCACGTTTTTGAAATGTTCCGGTCACTTGTTTGGTCGGATAAATTTCGGTTAATTTACCTTTTATGTTCATATGAAAAAATTTTATTTAATTCGTATATTTATTTTGCTTTCCATTTGTAACCATAGAATATCCAGTTTTTCGCGTGTGGTCATTTTTGACAGAGGTTTTTCGTTTTGAACGTCGATGATTTTGTCAGGTTTTTTTTCTTTTAGTATTCTTTTTTTCATTTATTAAAAAATTAAAATGGTCATCTATATTTTTATCTTTGTAAAAACGTATAATGATATTACAAATATAGCTTAGTTAAATTTATAATGAAAAGTAAAAATAATTAAATGTTTCTTATAATTCTGAATGCTGAATGTTGAATTCTGAATTAAAAGAGCATAATTTTACAAATTTTATGAATTTTACGAATTTTAAAATTAATATTTAAAAATTCTCTTTATTTTCATTGCTTTTTCTAATTTTTGAAGGTAATCCTGTTTTGAAATGTGAACGGCGCCGAATGTTTTAAAGACCGGCGTAATCATTTGAATATCGAAAAGGAGATAACCGTTTTGTTTTAAAATTTCATAAAGTCTAACCACGCATACTTTCGACGCATCTTTTTCAATATGGAACATCGATTCACCGAAGAAGGCGCCGTTTAAAGCAATTCCATATAATCCTCCTACGAGTCGGTTATTTTTCCACGCTTCGACGCAATGTGCAAAACCGAGATTATATAGTTCGGTATAGACATCAATAATTATTTTATTTATCCAGGTTTCATTTCTATTTGCACAATTTAAAATAACATTTTCGAAATCAGTATCGATTCTGACTTCATATAATTTTTTTTTCAATATCTGTTTCAGTGAGCGTGAAATATGAATTCCTTCGATATCTTTTCCCATAGGCATTATTCCTCTCGGTTCCGCTTCATACCAGTCAACGGAATATTTTGAATCGCCCATCGGGAACACGCCGTTAGAATATCCTGTCAGCATCTGTTCAGGGAGCAGTTTGTTTATTTTAGTAGTAAGATTCTTCATAGACTTAAAAATGCTGAACTTACAAATTTATACAATTATTAATAAAACAGAAACCAAAAATTGAATTTTTTTAAGCAAATTGAAATTTTAATAATAAAATAGTAATTTAATAGTATATAAGCATCAATATTATTATCTTTATTAAATATAAAAAATTATGAATTATAAAATTTTCATTCCCGTGTTTTTATTTATAAGTGTATTTATTTTTTCATGTTCAAACAACGCAGTAAATGTCATACATGATTTGACTTCAAATGAAATTACAGCTAAAGACAGACTGGATTCCGCATATGCACAGGCGTCGCGCAAACATTCGCCGAGTGTGAAACTGGTTCTTATATTCGGCAAGAATGTTGAGTTCGGAGGACCTACAAACGGCAAGACGGATATATCTTTATACAGCGGAATTACAGACCCGAATAATATAGGAGCATGGTTATACTTTTTCAATAAACCCGGAAGTGACTCAATGTTCATTTATACTCCGAACCCGGTACCCGGAGCAAGGGATTGTATTGAGTTGACAGCACTTTTCAATTTTAATACATTACTGAATTTGATTACAGATACATCCGCAAAAAATATAATTTCGGGTAGTCTTGCACTGATAAATAATTCTAACTTTCAAATTTCTACGAGCAGAGACAGCTTAATAGACAGTGATATTTCATTAAATATTGCGCTTAATGCAAATCCTGTAATAAAATTTAATTCATCATTTGTACCTTCCTCAAGCAGTACAAACGGGAGTTCTTTCTTGTATTCAGGTTCAGGGAAATCAGTTAACATGTTTTTGATTCCTGCTTTAGGAACGTTGAATATACCGGCTTATATAAATAATTTGTTCGGTTTTCCACAGGACCTATGGGTTACAAATTTTAAAAAATTAGATTCGGTTTCTGTAACACAGAATTTAATAATCGGAACAGTTGTTAGAAGCGACCAATCTATGAATATCCCTGCTCCTCTTAATATTACAAGTAAAGCTATAAATATCTCAAAATATTAGATTCGAACTTTTAAATAGCTATTCTTGTTAGAGTTTATGAAGGTCAGATTGAAAAAAATCTGACTTTTTTTTGAAATCAAATACGACTAATTTAGTCCAGTTTAAAAACTTCAATAAATCAAGTATTAACTGTAATGGAAAACGAAGAAATATTAGAGAAAATATCCGATAGTGAATATAAATACGGATTCAGCAACGATTTCGAATTGGATGCGGCACCTAAAGGTTTAACTGAAGATACAATCAGATTTATCTCAGCGAAAAAGGAAGAGCCTGAATTTANNTATCGTCATTGGCTAAAGATGGTAGAGCCGAAATGGGCAAATGTACATTACCCGCCGATAAATTACCAGGATATTATATTCTATTCCGCACCTAAAAACGCAAAGAAATTAAATTCCATCGATGACCTCGACCCTGAAATTAAGAAAACGTATGACAGGCTTGGGATTCCGCTTGTAGAGCAAAATTTTCTTGCGGGAGTAGCTGTCGATGCAGTTATGGATAGTGTTTCCGTTGCAACGACTTATAAAGAAAAGCNNATGGAGCTTTCAACTTATTTCAGAATCAATGCAGCAAACACGGGACAATTTGAAAGAACACTTATTATTGCAGATGAAGGAGCTTATGTAAGTTACCTTGAAGGATGCACGGCCCCAATGAGAGATGAAAATCAGCTGCATGCTGCGGTTGTTGAATTGATTGCTCTCGATAATGCTGAAGTAAAATATTCGACTGTTCAAAACTGGTATCCCGGNNAACAATTATCAGCAGGCAGATACAGGAACAAAGATGGTTCACATGGGTAAGAACACGAAAAGCAGAATAGTTTCGAAAGGTATTTCTGCGGGTCATGGAAATAATAGTTACAGAGGATTGGTTAAAGTTACAAAGAATGCAGATAACGTAAGAAATTATTCTCAATGCGATTCATTGCTGATGGGCGACAGATGCGGAGCACACACT
>PNBM01000364.1 GCA_003135995.1 Ignavibacteriota bacterium
TCTCATTTACAAGAGTTTCAATTTCTCTCCCTGTTATATCGTAAACAACAAATTTGACAAAAGAATTTTCAGGAACAGCATATTCAATTTTTGTAAACGGATTGAACGGATTCGGATAATTTTGAGATAAACTATATTTATCCGGCACTTTAGTATTTTCATTTTCCACTCCAATGGGCGTCGTATTTCTCATTGTATAATATCCTATTGCTGTTCCCCATGAGCCCGGTTTCGCAATTTCACCTACTGTCCATACAAAACCATTCTGATACGGGTCAATAGCTATTCCGCTGTAATCACCATATCGGCTGAATGAAGAACTTAAATTCCCTGTACCGGATTTGACTATACTGGACCCCAACCAGGTTGTACCCGCTATTCCGGTTACGCGCGCATCCGGATAAATACCTGTCGGTGAAGTAACACTGAAACTTAATGCGACACTGTCACCGTTGTAAGGTGGATCAAAAATCGGAACAACTTTCGGAAATATGTACCAGCAATTAATCAGTCCTAAATATATATCAGCAACCAATGCTCCCGTTGTTGAATTTATTTTTAAATAATTTATAGAACTGTTATTACCGCTTCCCCAGTTTGTTGCCCTTGGGTAAGCTGTGAACAGAAAACCATTTGAGTAAGCTACGTCCTGCGTTCTGTCATCACCCGCATCGACACTGTCGCTTGCCGGGCATTTGGCAGAAGGAGGAGGTTGGTACGGGCTCACATTCACCGTGTTCTGAATATTAAGAGTTGGTGTAGGATCTGTAGGACTAACAATTTTCCATACCGTTACAACACTTCCTCCTGTTGGTTTTGTATTTATGAAAAATAACGCAGTATTGCTTGTCCAGTTGTGAGCAGGCTTTACACTAAACGAAAACGCATTATTTGCATCCTTCAAATTCCAGAAATCATACCAGGTTACTGTTGATTCTGAATATAACTCAGACCTTTTAAGAATTCTAACCTTCGCATATTTAAATGAGTTGCCCTGGTCGTATTGATCTGAAGTTATAGCAATAGCTCCTGAATTTATACTTCCTGCAGTAAATCCCAATCCCGGATAATCAGCCCAGTTTGTTGTTACTGTTGAACCATCTACGTGTGCATTCAATTGATAATAGTACCACGTCCCCGTAGGATCGGATGTCGATGACACTGCAACATAATAAAATGAACTAAGTCCGCTTCTGTTGAGCACAATGAATAACCATCTTTGCGCCCAAGGGTCATAAATCACTTTTGGGTCAAATATATTCGACGTTGATGGTAATCCAAAAAAATTCTGGAATGTATTAGTAGTAAGTAAATGCTGAGCAGTTGTCCTGTCATAAATATGAAATTGTTCGTTGGTTGCAACAAATACGTGGAAAGGACCTACAGCAATATCCGGGTCAGGAGGTCCCCATCCGTTTTGAATAGGACCGAACCAGCTGTAATGCAGGTATTGATTAGGCGAATCCGAATTATCCCGTGTTGCATTCGGGTCATTTGATACAGCAGGCAAAGTTTTGTTTTTAATTAATTCTAATGCGGCAGGGTCGGGAACATTTCCACGCTCGACTTCTTTATACAATATATTAATGTTTTGTGTTGGCGGCGGAAGCCGCATTATATCTACAGATACAGGTTTGCCGGATACACCGGGCGCCCCATCGGGATTATTCGCAAATGCAATATTTAGTAATGATAGCGACATAATCAGGTTGACGATTAATAAATAAATTATATTTTTTTTCATAATTTTAATATTTTTAATTAGAATATGATAACAAAAAGAAATCGAATAAAGATACAAAGAATTATATTAAACGTGTAAAAATAATAATATTATAAACTTTAACTTTAGCCAATAATAAAATATTTTAACGTTTCAAAATCATATTATTTTACAAAAAGAATTTATATTTTAATTTTATGTTACCAC
The DNA here is from genome assembly GCA_003135995.1 of Ignavibacteriota bacterium. Classification (GTDB taxonomy): domain Bacteria; phylum Bacteroidota; class Ignavibacteria; order Tepidaquicellales; family Tepidaquicellaceae; genus FEN-1257. The sequence continues at coordinate 1,931 of PNBM01000364.1, forward strand.
TTATATTCTTTTATATGTTCCTGGTTGATAAAAAATTTTTAAAACTAAAATGAAATCTATAAAATATTTATTTTTATACTGTTTTATATTCTTAAATATAAACTTTTTAAATGCCCAGGATTTTCCGAGTTCATATATATCAATGGGATTGGGCATAGCTGTTCCCGCAATCGAGGAGGATTTTCCGGAAGTTTACACACCGGGTCCCTCTTTGACAGTAGCTCTTAGTTTAAAAATGAGTGATAATATAATCGCCAAAGCGGAATTCGGATATGATCATTTTTATTTAAAAGAAAACTTGAATATTACAGGATTAGATATTTTAAGTTATAATATAAATTTGAATATTAGCAAATTTAATATCAAAGGTTTTACACCTTATGGAATTATAGGAATGGGAGCTTATACCTTGAGCGATTTCAGCTCCTCCCAAACAAATATCGGATTTAATTTCGGGATTGGAATATCGGGTTCTTATAAGAAAAAAGTTATTCCTTACGGAGAAGTTCAGATGGATTATAACTTAACATCCGGGTTTGTAAAAGGCTATGTTCCTTTCAGAATCGGGATAATTTTTAAATTATAAACTTAAAGTAATAATCAAAAAGGATAAATTATCAGGTTCTGAATATGTTTTTGAGAATAATTGAATGAAATTATTGATATTGCTCTAAAAAATAAAGCCAAAAACCGTTAAAAAACAGGTTTCTGGCTTTTAGGAGGAGAACAAATAAGATTTTTTTAATACACTTACTTTATATCTCGATTGATTTACTACTATCCTGAAATTTTAATAACCTATTACAAAAATATAAAGAATAATTATTATTACAATCAATAAAATGTAAAAAATTGAAAATAATTGTAACAATGCAAAACGAAAATTGTTAATAACGGTTAGTGATTTGTTAGTTTAAGTAATCTTTTAAACTTAAAATGATTCTTACTAACAGGATTTTACAGCTTTTAAACTTCAACGAAAAATACCAATTCCTCTGTTTAAGATATACATTCATAATAACCCTGATTAGAAGCGGTAAATAAAATTAGTATAAATCTTTGAATAATTAGTTTATTGATTATTCAGTAAATTGTTAATAAGTTTAATTACTTTACATTTCGTTGTTATTAGTTGTATTTTTTTAAGAAAATAGTTCTATCTAATATTTTTGTTCATCTTAATATTGAATTATATGAAAAAATTAATTATGGTTTTATCTGTTATAATATTATTTTCTCTTAATAGCAGCGCACAAGATACTTCTAACACAAAGCAAAAAATAAATAATGATTTTCTCAAAATAAGCAAAACACCTAATCATTTTTTGGTTGATGCCGGAAATGAACTCGAAGTTGCTTTTATAAGTGGAATCGGAGGTACTGCCTTAACCGGAATATTGATGACGGTATCTTTAAACCAAAAAAATGTGGATAGAATAAAAGATATAAATACATTTGTATATGTACCATTTATTGTAGGAACGGTTATCTCCATCGTAGAATTTTTAAATGCTACAAGTGATTTAAAGAAAGCCGGAAAATACTATTACAAATAGATGTATAGTAATTTGTTTCTTATTTATTCAAACAGAGGATTCTCAATAAATATTATGGTTCAAAAATATTTTAAATAAGGTCTTCAAACACAGATTATAGATTATACATTTTTTTATACACTAAATTACATTCTAAACATAAAACTATTATTAATCGAATTGCAATAAGTTGATTTTTTGTTTAATTTTAAATAATCAATACACGGAGAGGTGGCTGAGTGGTTGAAAGCGGCGGTCTCGAAAACCGTTNNTGTAAAGTTTGTAAAGTTCGTAAGAAAAAATTTAGAACTCCTTATTTTACTTAATCAATAATACAGCTATCTGATATATTACCCTGGAATTATTATTTTATTTTTTTGTTCAGAATTTTAAAGTTTTTAAATTTAATTAAAATAAGGATATTATGGACAATATTCTGGAAAAAGCAAAAAATGCCGCCGGAGGATTGAAAGATAAAATCTCTGATTTCAAAGATAATATCTGGGGAGACGATGAGAATCAAATCTCCGAAGAATTCAAAGATGCAGGCAGAAACAAGATTCAGGATATGCTTAATTACATTGAATCTTCAAATGATCTGTTTACAAAATCAGGTTTTGAACTTATCGGGCTTGGAGTTTCACTCGCATTGACACCTGTAATTGTATCAACATTTCAATTTAACAAAAAAATATCCGACGAGGAAAGAGAAGTGTTACTGTGTGAAAGTAATGACAGAAAAATTATAAAGCTCATTATGAATTGTCTTTTTAAAGCGAATGATTTTGTGGATGGAATTAAAGTTGCAAATTATAAACTGGGGACTGTTGCAATTACTCTCGGGCTTTCACCGGGCATAAATGTAACGTTCAAGAAGCAATAGCACATTCATCAAGTTCGTCAGGTTAAGAACCTGGAGCTTTAACCGAAGAGGACGCAAAAAAAAATAAAAGGTCGCAAAGATATTAATAATTTTAAAAAAAACGCAAGTAATATTTTACCTGCGTTTTTTTTTAACTCATATTACTTATAAAGGAACTTTATCCTTTTAACCTTCTAACTTTTTAACNNTTTTAACCTTCTAACCTTCTAACTTGACAAACTTGACAAACTTATTTAATAATCACCATTCTCTTTGTATCTGTAAACTTATCTGCACTTAGCTTATAATAATATACTCCGCTGGACACACTGCTCCCGTCAAACGTAATTTCATAGGTTCCGGGAGATTGCTTTTCATTGACAAGTGTAGCAACTTCTTTTCCCAAAACATCAAATACCTTTAATATAACCAAAGCTTTATTATTATTTGTAACCTGATATTTAATATTTGTAGTCGGGTTAAACGGATTAGGATAATTCTGATACAGTTTATATGAGCTTGCTGTTGTTTCTTTATTGGGTGTAATGCCTGTCGCCTTATAAAAAGAAACTGTATCAAGTACAGAATTAGTATTGCTGTAAACGGTCAATTTAAGCGTATTCGGAGTTTCGTCAAAAACACCATAACAATATGATTGCGCAAATTTCACATTATACGTTCCTGTAGAAGGCACGTATAAAGGAGCGCCGCCGCCGCCGATTATAAAATGATGTAGCCCGTTTGCAAGACAATGCTGATAAAAGTGATTATGTCCGTTAATTACCAAATCCACACCTTTCGGAATAAATACATTTGTACACCAGGTCTGCATAGTTGTATTTGAACCGTGACCGCCGTAAGAATAAGCGGGTTCGTGAAAGATTACAATTTTCCAGCGTCGTGTTGTGGTAGAAAGGTCGTTCATAACAAAATTATATTGTGCACCACTAATTGAGTAATCGACATAATTATTCATCATAACAAAATGTATATCGCCGTAATCGAATGAATAATAATCCTGTGTTCCGGAATTTGCCTGCAGGTTATAGACCCACGCCTGATTGTTTGCTCCCCATGCCTCGTGGTTACCGGGAACAGACATGAACGGAATGTGTGCATCTAATGCGAGTTCATCTGAAATAAAAAATTCACTTTTCCATGTCGAGTAATTGTCATCAACGCAGTAATCACCGTAGTAAACTGAAAAAAGCCCGTTCGCTGCAAGCATGTTTACTGAAATTTGTCCGTGTGGAGTAGTATTTGTTCTGCAATCACCGAATGCAAGAAATCTGAAATTCGTTCCGGGCAGAACCGCAGAACGAAAATTGTTTACAGCAGAAATGGATGAACCCTGTACTGCTTTATAATAATATAAAGTGTTAGCAGTAAGATTAATCAGTTTTATTTTATGTACATAAGTACCGCCTCCGGTGGCGCTGATTAATGTCGTTTTGGCAATGAGACCAAAACTTGTGGTTGTACCGTAATTAACGGTAACTGTGTCTGCAGTACTGCATTCCACACAAACGTAGATTGAATTCGTTGTAACCGCCTGTAAATAAGGCGACATAGAAATTGCAGAATAGGATTCCAAACTGCAAAACAGCAATAAAATTATTGTTGTAAATAACTATTTCATATTACTATATTTAAATTTATAAATCTTGTTTCTAATATTATGATTTATTATTAATAATTTATAAACAAATTATTAAGTATTCAAAATAAGCTATTTTATTCAAATAAAATATAAAAAAAATTAACAATCGTAAATACTTATTATTTTCCCGAATATTTTAAAAAATTGTCATCTAACAATATTATCAATTTCTTCATGCTTTTTTTGCAAGAATTTAATATCATTTGAACGCTCGACTCGTGCCCTACGTTTTAATTACGAATCTTTTCTTAATAATAAAAAAGGAAGTATAATTTACTTCCTTTAATTCGCAACTTAAATATACAGGTAATTTACTATTTTGAGAATTGATAGGACAAATGACCTTATTTAATAAGTGCCATCTTTAACATTTTACTATAAGATTTCCTCTCACCTGTAAGACTTATTCTGTAAAAATATATTCCGCTTGCAAGATTTGAGCCATCAAACTCTGCTGTATAATAACCGGCATCTTTTGTTTCATTTACTAAATTCAACATTACCTGCCCGAGTTGATTGTATATCGTAATAACTACTTTTCCTCTTACCGGCATATCATAATCAATTTTTGTTTTGGGATTGAACGGATTCGGATAGTTTTGAGAAAGACTAAAATTATCAGGTAATCCGATTGTTACATCTCCGGATAATTTATGATATTTTATATTTCCGTTGAAATCAATCTGTTTTAATCTGTATTGATATTTACCTGTAATTAATTTTGTATCACTGAAAGAATAATCATTTGATTGATTTGAATTTCCTTTCCCCTCAACGAATCCCGATTTCTGCCATATAGAATTTATGTCACTTTTTCTTTCTATGTCAAAACCCTTATTATTTATTTCGTTTGATGTAGTCCAGTTTAATTGAACAGTATTTTTATTAACCGTTGATGTAAATGAAGAAAGTTCAACCGGAAGAGCTGATTCAATATTGGTTTCCCAAAGTCCCCTGCCGAACGTACCCGCTCTCAATTTATCCGGAGAAACTCCATAGTATATTTCTAATTCTGACACAACTACATTTGGTAATCCGGAGCTATATGATACCCAGTTATTTGCACCATCTTTTACATAAACCCCCACATCCATACCGATGAATAAAACATTTCTGTCAGTTGCATGTTTATTATATACTATACACATCGTAGGAAGATTCGGAAGACCGGTAGAAATATTTGTCCAGCTTGTTCCCCCGTTCGTTGATTCATAAACTTTCGAACCATCAGTATATCCGCCATAAGTAATCCAGAGTGTATTCGGGTCTGTATTTTTAACTGCTATGTATGTTAAACATTTTGATGTAATAGGCAGTGTTACTGAACTCCAATTCGTTGCTCCACGATCAGTTGTCTTCCACATACTTGTATCTGCAGTATAAATCACATTTGAGTTTGATGGTGCAATAGCAAGTGAACGCAATTTATAACCTGCACTTAAAACCTGTGATGCACTGGTCCATGTGTTTCCTCGGTCAGTAGTTTTCCAGACTTTATCATATCCCGCATAAAGAGTTGAACTGTTGTTCGGGTCTATTATATATGGTGTTACCCATGCGCCTGTCGGTTGTCCGCCCGGAATATTAGCGGAAATAATAACAGGAAAAGAAACCCCTCCATCCGAGCTTCTATATATTGTTCCCGTTACATACGTAGAATACATATATTGCGTTGTTGTGTAATCTACTATGCACTCCATTCCGTCTCCGCCTGTTACATCTGACCATGAACCGCTATTGTATAATTTAGAGCCGTTATCCTGTAAACCCGTTATTATGGTTGTTGAGCTTGTTTGAGATACACCGATTCTGTAAATTTGGCTAATCGCCAATCCATTTGTTAAATCAGTCCAATTGGTTCCGCCATTTGTGGTTTTATA
>PNBM01000177.1:0-220 GCA_003135995.1 Ignavibacteriota bacterium
ATTATTATTACAGGAGTAAAATCTTTTTCAAATATTAATAGGGATACTATTTGGGGTGTTGGTGGTTCTGTTATTCAACCAGGTAATCAAATCAGAGGAATATTATATAGAACAACAAATGGAGGAAATAATTGGTATTATCAAATCCCGGATACTTCAATTCATATTGGTCAATATAGTTTCGTAAACTTTTTAAGTAAATTAAATGGTTGGGGAAATA
>PNBM01000177.1:257-2885 GCA_003135995.1 Ignavibacteriota bacterium
TATGAAGTTGATATGCCGGGAATCGGCTTATCGAGTGGAGTGTATTTTTATCGTCTTGTTGTTGATGGAGTTGTGATTGGAAGTAAGATTATGGTTTTAATAAAGTGATATGCTAATTTTAAATGTTTAATTTTGAATGCTTAATGAAAAAATAAAAAATAAAAAATAAAAAATAAATAAGAGCGAAAAGTAAGAGCCTTATGTTTCGTCTGGATTCCCGCATTCGCGGGAATGACAAAAATACACTACTCAAGAAACATTTTCCGTTTCACGTTTCACGTTTCACGTTTCACTTTTCACTTTTCACGTTTCACAAAGTTCTTCGTTTCACCTTTCACTTTTCACGTTTCACAAAGCTCTCCGTTTCACCTTTCACTTTTCACGTTTCACTTAAAAAAAAACACGTTCCCAAAGAGGACTTTGGGAACGAGAGAATGAGGAATTTCCATTACGATTTTTCTACCCCAGCGGAATCAGGTTTTTGTTTTTTTTGACCCACTGTTCGAATGTCATAAGTTCAGGATTTAATTTACGGCTGAGTTCAAGATTGCGATTTCCGCAATAAACTTCATCAAAATCACGTTTGAACTGAAACATATTTCCCATATCTACTGCACCCGGAAAACCAAATGCACGGTATGTATCCGCAGGTACATCATTGAAAATAATTTCAGTGCCTAATACTTTAGTGAGCGTATCAGCCATCTGATATCCCGTTAAATGCTCGCCCGCAACTCCAACTGTTTTCCCGATATACTCTTTGCCGCTTTTGAAAATACCATATACAAATTTACCAATATCATCCACAGCAATGCTCGGGATTTTTTTATCATCAATAGGATATGAAAGGTAAAATTTTCCATCGGGTCCTTTCGCAGGTCCTGCTCCGAAATAAATAAGATTCTCCCAATAGAAAGAAGTATATAAAAATGTAGTCGGAACACCTAAGTCAGTGAAGAAATGGTCGGCTTCGCTTTTACCGTCGAAATGCTCAACTTTATATTTTCCGTTTAGAGTCGGCATCCTGTTATCACTAAGCGGAATATATTTGCGTGTATCTTCAAACGTAGACCAGACAGCGTGTTTAACGCCTGCATCTTTAGCGGCTATAGCCATTGAATGCGCCTGGTTGGTTTCTTTTTCCGCTGAGAAATGTTCCCAAAAATTTGTTAAACAATAAACACCATAAGCACCTTCGAAGGCTTTTTTTAAACTTTCAAGGTCATCTAAATCTGCTTGTACAACTTCTGCTCCGAGTTTAGCTAAAGCCTTTGCTTTATCGGAGTCGGGTTTTCTTGTTATTGCTCTTACAGTGAATTCACTGTTTTTATCGTTAAGTATAGCATGTGCAAGTCCGCCGCCCTGTGCACCTGTCGCACCGGTTACGGCGATAATTTTTTTGTCAGACATATTATTCATTGATTAATTATAAAAAATATTTGTTAGCAGTATATTTTTATAACAAAAAATCTGCTCAATTAATTCTAATTAATCTTAAATGTTTATTCTAATAATTTTCTCAATAGAAATTTGACGTTAATGGTGGCAACACTGGAAGCATAATCTGAAATTGCATAAGGAATTATAAGTTCTTCATTATGAACTAATGAGCCGCAGGAATATACAACGTTCGGAACGTATCCTTCTCTTTCGTCTTCGTTTGGAACAATTAAAGGTTCGGATAATCCTCCGATTACTTTTGTCGGGTCGTTAAGGTCGAGTAAAATTGCACCGATGCAATATTTTCTCATTTGTCCGACGCCGTGCGTAATCACGAGCCATCCTTCGGTCGTTTCAATCGGAGAGCCGCAATTCCCGACTTTAATAAATTCCCATGGATTTTTAGGTCCCAAAAGTAATGTCGCTGTTTCCCAAAGCGTTACGCTGTCGGAAAACATTACGTAATGATTTATCCCGTCTATTCTCGAGAGCATAGCGTATAGCCCGTTTATTTTTCTCGGGAAGAGTGCAAAGTTTTTGTCTTTAATGCAGTCGCCGTGCAGAGGCAGGTTTTTAAAACTATAAAAATCTTTTGTTTCAATAAGCTTCGGAAGAATTGTATAACCATCGTAGGCTGTGTATGTGGCGTAATATGTTACATCACCGTTATCATCTGTGAATTTTACAAATCTTGCATCTTCAATTCCGTTNNCTTTCGGAAATATCAGTATCCTGCGAAAAAATAATTTCGTAATGTGATTTTGCCAGCCACATTATTTGCTTAATTGTTTTCGCTTGTTCAAGGTTCGGTTCCTTAGATTCCTGAGCGCGGGTTACAGAATTTTTAAGTTCAGAATAAAAGAAGAAATTACCCAGTTCTTTGAAAATTTTACTGGAAATATCATTTATAATTTCGTGTTCCTTAAGAATGTTAAGGAATTCATTTTTATCGTAAAGATGGTCTTTAATAGTTTCTGCTTCAGCTACGTAATTACCTTTCGGGTCAAAAAAGATGTTATTGTATTTATCAATTATCCCGCCTTTGAATACAATAGATGATATATGACTCTCTCCCGTGGCTCTATAGCTCATAATAAATCTCATCTGCCCGTCTTCTATTCCGGACTGGTCGGGATGTTCAACAATGGATGGATTGAAGAGTGCCGCCGATTCTATTGAATATTCCAT
>PNBM01000358.1 GCA_003135995.1 Ignavibacteriota bacterium
TATTCAACTCCTACGGAGTTGGGGAACATAATCTGTTAATTTATATTATTTTCTATTCTTACTTTTTTAATTCCGACTTTTCGCGATTTGTGCCAATATTTAAAGGGGGAATTTTCTGACCTTTTTCTGAATCATTGATTAAGATATCAAGCCGCTTTATTTGGGTCTCTTCCTTTTTAGCACTCATTACCCACCAAATTGCGGGTTTTTTATAAGATACGGGCAATGATTCAAAATAATTCCAGGCAGTTTTATTTTTTCTGAATTTCTTTTCGTATTCTTCCTTTAATATTACAGATTCACGTTCGAAAGAATAGCGGTTTGATATTTCTGCATCTCTTTTATTAAAAATATGCAGACCCGATGGCTGCATCAATCCGAGTTTTGTTAATTCGGCAACCCTGTTTATATTTACTTTACTCCATATGCTTCGGGATTTTCGAGGCGTGAAGCGTATTTTATAACTTTTTTCATCTATAGATTTGCGTATGCCGTCAATCCAGCCGAAGCAAAGAGCTTCGTCAACAGACTGAGGCCAGGTTATGTTTGCTTTACCGGAATTCGTTTTATAGAATCCAATCCATTGTTCAGTTTTCTTATCGTGATTTTTTTCAAACCACAGGCGAAGTTCGGATTGATTTTTGAAGAATTTTATATTCGTATTATTGTTATCCATTATTAAAATTAGAATTCAGAATATTTATTTTAAAGTCTAAAAAATGAAAACTGAAAATTGCAGTGAAGCTATTAAAAAAATTTACACTCTTTTTACGCGGGAATAGAGGCTGACGGATTGGTCCATAATAAATCGTACGAGAACAGCGGTCCAGGATTTATATGAATAAAGATTGTCATAAAATTCAGGAGCAAGTTTTTTCAACTGAGGGAGTTCACTGCCGGGGATGCCCGGAAAATCGTGATGTTCATTATGATAACCGACATTGAAAGTAAGTTTATTGAGAGGCCCGTAATATGAATATGTTTCCTGGTCTTTTTTAAAAACATAATGTTCTGAAATAAAATGACCTGCGATTGGGTGGAAACTCCCTGCAATAAAATCTGAGAGAATTAGGTATATTAATCCACTCCAGCCTGCGAAGAAAATAAACACTGCCATAACTGCGATTTGGAAAACTATATTTATTACCTGCCATTTGAAAATTTTAATTGGATGAACCATCATTGGTCTGATTGCATAAAAAATTATCTGGTTGAACGCCCATACAGATTTTCCGAAATAGCCCTGAAATATTTTCGCTTCGGGACGCGAAGGAATATCAGCATCAACTCCATCTTTCCCCTGTGAGCGGTGATGCATAAGGTGATATATTTTAAATGACATTGCATAAGGAAAAACAATCGGGATGTTTGCTACCAGAGAAAGCCAGTTATTTGAAGTCGTATTTTTGAAAGCAAGATTATGAGTGATTTCGTGAATGGCAAGAAATAATGCCTGGTTAACAGTTGCACCAACTACATAGGCAGCGAGAATGAAATACAAAGTGCCGAAATTTAATTCATAAATCTTTCCTATAAAAAATGCCGAAACAAGCTGAAATGCAACCAAACCAATTGTAGCATACACAAGCCTTATGTCGTGTCCTATGAGCTTTTTAACCTCAGGATGATTTTTCAAAATTTCTTTTCGTCTGTTAAAATGCGGCTCTCTATCATCTTTCCAGATGAAATCTTTTGTTTTTATTCTTTCTGATAACATACTTGTATAACAAGAATTTAACATAAATAATTTGATGAAAATAAAATATTTGTAATAATTAAGAGTATTTTCCGATTGAATGCTTCCGGCTTAATAAGGAATAAATAAAATATGCGTTTTAACTTTATTGTTTTTTTAATAATTTTATTCATATCTAATTCATATTGATAAAAGTTAAAATTTCAGACCCTGATATATTGGAAAAGTTAAATATAAAGCTGTTAAAATCAATCCTATTTATTTTTATTTTTATTTCATTTTCTTTTATAATTGAAAAATCATTGCTTTATAGTCTAAATAATTATTCTGATTATTTTGAGTTTAAAAAATTTATGGATATTAAAAAGTTAGAAAATAAATGTAATTTTCTGATAATAGGATCATCCCGTGCGAGAAACAATTACAATCCAAAAATCATTGATAGTATGTTGAATGTTAAATCATATTGTATAAGTAGTACCCAGGCATATTTTGATATAAATTGCATGATGCTGAAATATTATTTAAAATATAATATTTCACCCAAATCAATAATACTGGATTTAAGTGAAAGTTGCCTGTATAAATATAAAGATATAGTATTTTTTGCACAATATTTGGGGGTTTTGAATGAAGATATCATTTACAATCAACTTTATAAAACCTATAATAAAATATGGATATATAGAAATATACCTTTAACAGGTTTAATAATTAATAGATATGCTTTACGTGTTTCAATTGAATAATTATTCAATTTAAATAATAAATCAGATAATTTTATTGAATCAGGGTATGATCCACTGATAGGTAATTTTGAGGGTAAGGTATATAAGATGTATGAAGATCACATAGCTGAAGGAAAAGAGACAATTCCTTTGGATAACAATAAAATTGATGACTTAAAAGAAATAATTCAAATTTGTAAAAACAGAGAAATAAAATTGTATCTTGTATATTCACCCGTTTACTATGGATATTTAGATAATATCAGCAACAAAGATGAAATCTCCGGTATTTATAAAAAAATTTGTAATGAGAATAAAGTTGATATTCTTAATTATACTGATACATTCATATGTAAGGAGAGAATGTTTTTTAATGATTATGAACATTTGAATTTTAATGGTACTGATGCCTTCACTAAAATATTATGTAATGATATAATAAATAAAAACTTTTCGAAATAATTGGAAATAACATCACTTAAATATTTCATATTTATTATTTTATCTGTCATTTTTTATGTATTCGTAGCCAAAAAAATCAGGTTTGTTTTTTTAATATTAATAAGCGTAATATTTTATTCGGCTTTTGGATTATATAATGCATTAATATTTTATTCTGTAATAATAGTCACATATTTTTTCAGTTTACTCATAAGTAATAATAATTTAAAAAACAGATTATTATATTTATGGCTCTCGATATTATTTTTATCTTCCATATTATTGTTCTTCAAGTTTGGTAATTTTATTTTTATTAGTTCGAATTTTTTCTTTCCTATAGGTTTATCTTTTTTGATTTTCAAATCTATCAGTTATGAAATTGAGATTTACAGAAAAAATAATAAATTTAATAATACATTATTTAATTGCACTTTTTATTTATCTTTTTTCCCTGCAATCAGATCAGGTCCCATAGATAAGCCAAATGATTTAATTCAACAAATCCAAAATATTAATAAATTCGACAGTAATAATATTTCTTCAGGCAGTAAATTAATAATTTGGGGAATTTTTAAAAAATTAGTTATAGCAGACCGATTGGCTTTTTTTGTGAATAATGTTTTTGACAATCCCCATAATTTTAAAGGATTACCATTAGTTATTGCTACGATTTTATTTTCACTCCAAATATTTTATGATTTTTCAGCTTATACGGATATAGCTCTTGGCACCGCTCAATTGTTCGGTATTAAATTAATAAATAATTTTGACAGGCCTTATTTTTCAAAAAGCATTTCTGATTTTTGGAGAAGATGGCATATTTCATTATCAGTCTGGCTCAGAGATTATTTGTTTCTTCCTTTAGCTTATTTGAGTACAAAAAAAATTAACAAATTTANNTTAAAATATCACAAAACAAAAAGAACATAATTGTTTATACCTTCAGCATTTTTATAACTATGATAATCGCAGGATTATGGCATGGTAATACCATAAATTTTATCATCTGGGGAGGAATATTTGCTTTTTATTTATCCTTTTCAATTATAACAAAAAAATTGAGGGTTAAAGCAATTAATCTGACGGGAATAAATAAATTAACTAATATTTACAATACTTTCAGAATTTTAATTACTTTTTGCTTAATTGCATTTGCGTGGATATTTTTCCGGGCTTACAATATTGAAAATGCTTTTTATATAATTAATAACTTATTTTCAGGTTTCTTAAATTTTAATCACTATGTTATCAATTTAACGACTATTTATAATGGAATTGTTGAATTTGATAATCCCGGAGCGGAACTTTTAATCGCAATATTTTTCGTTATTATTAGTGAAATTATCCAATATAAATTTAAAAGTGTAAATGAATTAAGCAAATATCCAATTTTAATCAGGTGGTCGGTTAATTATTTCGTTATATTTTCTATATTATTATTTAGTATTTCCAAAGTTCATAAATTTATTTACTATAATTTTTAAAGTGACAGATTTAATAAGATTTCAAGCAAAAAATTATAATGTAAATTTATAATTCGAATATTTAATAATATACAAAATTATTTGAAATTAACTGTAACAGGTGGTGGATTTATTGGTTGAAATTTTGTACCCCGTAGAGGATTCGAACCTCTAATATCTGATCCGTAGTCAGAAGGTTTATCCATTAGCCTAACGGG
>PNBM01000256.1 GCA_003135995.1 Ignavibacteriota bacterium
GCCAGTATGAAGTTTAATGACGGACTGATGAAAAGAAAAAAAAATTAATCATTAGTTTACGGCAGTAGTGATACAATTTCTTATATTTTTTTACTAAATACTTCATCGGATGTGTTCTATTATATTCGTTCGCAAAATTTTATCAAACGTTTCCATCNNAAGCCGGAAGAAAAACTCCCGGCCTGGAATATAAAATTTAACTAAATCTTCATTTCAACAAAACCATCTTCTTTACCTGAACAAATTTATCGGCTATTAACCTGTAGAAATATAATCCGCTCGATAACATTGATGGATTGATTTTTATAGTATAATATCCGGCAGTCTTAAGTTCGTTGTTCATTATGTTCATTACTTCCCTGCCCGTCATATCGTAAACTTTTATCGAGATCTTTGAATCGTTTGGCAATGCAAAGTCTATTTTCGTTGTCGGATTAAACGGATTCGGATAGTTCTGACTCAATTCATATTTTGCAGGTATTCCAACTTCCACTTCACCGTTTAAATTATGATATTCAAAATTTCCGTTGTTGTCTATTTGTTTCAAGCGATATTGATATTTACCGGTATTAAGTTTTGTGTCGTTAAATGTGTATGATGATTGAGCGTTTATGATTCCTTTTCCGGCGACAAAACCGATTTTCTGCCAGCCGTTTTCGGTTGATTTTCTTTCGATATTAAAACCTTTGTTGTTGACTTCGGAAGATGTTCTCCAGTTTAGTATTACGTCTCTTAAATTAATACTGTATGTAAACTGAGACAGCGAAACGGGCATTGGATTGTCATACTGAATCGCTCCCAGGGTTGGAGGAATTGTTCTTGTGTAACCCGAATAATCATTTGGTAATCCTTCTATTGTAACACCTGTCATATAGGCACCGGGTTTATATCCCGAAATTGTTGTATCGGCAGGCGGAAACTGTGGATTTATATTGTTACTGTTAACATCCTGTCCTGTAGCGGTCTTCCAGGCAGCAAGTGTAGTAACATCCGCACCATTAAAATAACCGAATTTACCGCCATTCACACCCGGAGCATAATAATCATTATAATCTATCGTTAAACTTGTACCACTTGGATTAGCAGAAAAATATGCCGCGTAATGTTTTCCTGTCGATGCGACTCTATTAATCCTTTCATTTACGAAAATATTATTCCTGAAATTGCGTGTGTTTGTTGTTACAGCACTATAAAGTGCATAACTGCTCCAGGAATAGGGAGTTTTTCCTGTCATAACATCAGCTGTACCTCCTAAATATATTGTATTAAAGTACAGATTATTATCATTACTTAAAGCACCCGTTTCGTAAATCCCGACAAGTGTTGCCCGTGGGTTACCACCAAGACTTATTACATTATTAGAATATGTTGTTTTTCCTGCGTTCATCTTTATTCCGTATATCATCCTATTGGTTGAAAAGCCACTTGAACTGGTCACCAAACTATTTATGAAATTACCATTCACAGTACTTGCAGTTGTACCACCATTGTAATACAATCCTATCACGCTTCCTGTATTTGTATTAGAAAGTCCGGAAATTATGTTATTGGAAATTGTTTGTACTGCAGGCGTTGTGGAGTTAAAAATAATTCCACCGGCTGAAACAGAAGCGTCCGAATTAGCGTTAACATTTGTGCTTGTAAGGTTGGTTACAATATTATTTGTTATAGTATTCGTACCTCCGCTTATGTAAACGCCCTGAATTAGACCAATAGTTTCACTACTGGCGATTCCGTTCCTGAGGTTGTTTATCGTATTGCCCGAAATCGAAACAGTTCCTGTGCCTGCACTGTTTATTCCATATACAATTTGTGTGCTATAAGATGATGCATTTATACTGTTTGCCGTAACTGTACTGCCAATCAGGTTGTTGTTTATTGTTGTAGTACCTGAACCGCTTTTGTAAATACCATAAATGTTTGTGCTATTACTTGAATTAATTCCTGTTGTAATTGAACCAATATTGTTATTCCTGCAGTCAACTGTTCCATCGGTCGTTATGCATATTCCGTATAAACTTCCATCTGAAGAATAGCCATTATAAGAAATTGAACCTGTTCCTGTTGTGTCGCCGATTGTGTTCCCTGTGGTTGTTCCAACGTTAACAGCACCTGATGCAATATTGATTCCATACCAGTTTGAAGCTCTGAAATTTGCATAAGTGAAATTCTTAATCGTATTTCCCTGTACATTGCTTGCAGTTGTTGTCCCTGCCTGAATGTTAATAGCATAAAATATATTAGTCTCATAATTCGTCTTTGTCCATGAAGTATCAATTCCTGCCTTTCCACAATTTGGGGAAGTTCCGCCGATATAGTTATTTGATATTGTGAAATTATTACCTGAAGAATTTGTAATCCGGATAACATTTAATGTACTGCTAAAGTTCGGGGCAAAAGTATTTGTTTCATAAAAACTGTTCCCGGTAATACTGCAGGCAGTTGTGTTATTGCTAAGGTATATGCCTGCTGAAGAAGAAACATTATCCCTGTTGAAGAAATCATAAATATAATTATTGCTAATCGTGTTACCGCTGTTTTCTGCTCCGGAAGTTCCGGACGAATAAATCAGGTTGACAGGTCTGTTTGCATCGGATGAATTTGTAATGTTGTTATTATCTATTGTATTGTTATTGTTACCCGTAGTTCCCCTAATTCCTTTAGTTCCTTTAATTCCTTTATTTCCGGTAGTTGTACTGAAGAATACCATCCCTCCGGAAGTATCACGGGAAGCGCCTCTAATGTTGCAATATTTTATTGTGTTGTTATCGGCATCATTTATAAACCTTACAGTTGATGTTCCCTCTATGATTGATATGCTCATATTCTGTATGGTAAGGTCTTTTGCGGAACCTGTTGCGCCAACTCTTCCGTCAAACGTTACATTAGCAGCACCGTTTAAATCTATTAGCGGTGCACCCGATACATCACCTCCTATTGCAAGACCTGTTGATGAAGGATATATTGATATTGCAGAGTAATTTGCATTTCCCGTACCGCTTGCATTCAGAACTGCAGAAGAAGTAAGGAACTGATTCCCTGTTATTTTAAGTATAAGATTGCCTTGGTGCGTACCGTCATTTATTCTGTCAAATGCTGTTTTTATGTTTGTATATGATGCCTGTAAAACTGCACCGATATATACTTCAACAATGTTCAACGGCGCTGAGGTAGTTTCAATTGCGCCCATTTCGGGTGAAACAGCGTCTCTTCTATTATCAAAATAATCTCCCAGAATACCTGTACCCGGTACTCCGGGTAAGGATGCTGATGGAGAATAATTCGATGCAGTTGTTCCGCCTGTGAAAATAGGATCTGAATTCAAACTCGCGCCATCCTGACCTGTGGCAGTTTTCCATGCGTCTAATGTTGATATATCATTTGCCGCATCATAAACACCATCAGAATGATAGCCAAGCATTCCGCCTGTACCGGTTGCAAAATAATCGTTATAGTTTATTGTCAAATTTGTATTAACTGTATAGGCGAAGTATATTGAAAAATGTTTACCTGTGGCACCGTTATTGCTCCGTGAATTATAGAAAATGTTATTCCTGAAATTGCGTGTATTTGTTGTTAAAGCACTGTAAAGTGCGTATGAGAAAAGAGCACCTGTTGAAGGTGTTCCGCTTATGTATATAGTGTTGAAATAGAGATTGTTATTATAACTCGTACTTCCTGTTTCATAAATCCCATATATCGTAGTCTGCGTATTCCCTCCAAGAGAAATAATATTATTTGAATAAGTTGTAGCACCTGCTGATATCTTTATTCCATAAAATGTAGCTGATGTACTGGCTGCGTTAACTGTAAAACTGTGTATGAAATTATTAGATACATTGCTTGATACCGGACTGCCGGTGTAATAAATACCTGTAACGCTTCCTGTAAATGCTGTGTATGTGTTTGAAAGATTATAGATTGTGTTACCGGAAATGGTTGACACTGCGCTTGAAAAACCAGAATTTGTATAAAACCTTATTCCGCAAACCGAATTAAACACTGCCGCATCTGTATTTGCATTAGCAATTGTAAGGTTTCGAATAATATTGTTTGTAATAATGGTAGTCCCTTCGTAAACTTGTATTCCATGAATACAACCTAAGGACGTTGTATCAGTATTAGTAGTACCATTAGTCAGGTTTGCAATTGTATTTCCCGAAATCGTATTATATGCAGCGTTACAGTCACAGAATATTCCGAATACAAATTGTACTGTACCGGATGAAGCAGATGATGCATTTATGCTGTTTGCAGTAGTTATACTGCCAATAGTATTATTGCTGATGGTGAAGATTGTACCTCCGGAAGCGAAATAAATACCGTAAATACTTGTCGCATTGGTGGTTGCATCATTAGTCGTGGTAATTGAACTAATTGTGTTGTTCTGACAGTTTATTTTGACTGTACCAGAACTATAATAAGTATAAATCCCATAAAATTTCCAACCGAAATAATATCCATCATTAATCGTTTGTATCGGACCGCATGAATATGTTATTGAACCTGTACCGCTTGGAGAACCTATTATATTTCCGGAAGTTGTTCCAACATTAACAGCACCGGATTCAATATTGATTCCATAAAAGTTTGCATCTCCTGAATTTGCATAAGTGAAATTATTAATCGTATTTCCCTGTACATTTGTTTCAGAACCTGCACCACTACCCGCAAAAATATAAATTCCTGTGAATGCATTATTATATGTATTTGTTTTTGTCCAGGATGGAACACTCCCCCCTGATCCGCATTGAGGTGAACTCCCGCCGATATAATTGTTATTAACATTGAAATTATATCCTACCTCGGGTGAATTAATATAAATCACTGTGTATGAAAAATATGCGTTTGTATTTCCTGTGGTGGCAAATGAATTTGTTTCATAAAAACTATTTCCTGATATTGTCCATGACGTATTATTGCTGTCAAGTTTTATTCCGTATGAAATATATGAACGGTTAAAAAAATCATATACATTGTTATTACTTATAGTGTTTGAAGCGTTCATAAACGTTAACGTTCCTTTTGAATAAACTGTATTAATCGGTCTGTTTGCATCGGAAGCATTTGTAATGTCATTATTTTCTATTGTATTATTACTGTTTCCCAATGAAGCATTTGTATAGCCGAAAAACACAACACCACCGGTTATATCTGTTGTTGAACCTTTAATTGTGCAGTATTTTATTGTGTTATAAGTTGCATCGTTTATAAATCTTACAGTTGATGTTCCCGCTATGCTTGAATTACTCTCATTTGTAATAATAAGGTCTTTTGAGCCGGTTTGATTTACCCGCCCGTCTATTGTAACGTTATCGGAACCATTAAGTGCAATGAGAGGAGCATAAATATTCCCGCTAATAGTATATCCTGAGCCGGTCGGATATATCAATACTGAAGAAAAATTCGCCGGTCCTGAACCACTGGCTATTAGCGAATCTGTTCCTGTTTCAGTGATACTTGAAATAATCTGAAGTGTTATTGCACCTGTTAGCGAACCTGAATTTATTGCATCGAACGCAGCACCTAATGTAGCATAATCTCCCGAAGTGCCGACCGTTTTTGTGGTCTGAGCATAACTGTAATTACCATTGGATAAAAATATAGCAAATATTATTGCTGTTATTGTAAAAAATGTGTGTATTCTGCTAACAAAATTGTATCTAATTGTTTCCATTTTGTCTAATTTGTTTAATTCTTTAATTATCACTATATACTTATGAGCAATTACCAATCCAATTAATTAATGCGATATTAAGCTGTTTAAGAGGTTTCACACTTTTGTAATTCGCATTTTGAGACAGATAATTATTGATTTAACTATAAGTTTTTTCACTAATTAATAAAACAAGAAATGCCCGTTGACAATGCGGGCATTTTCTGCTTTTTCTTTAAATTCAAGTGTAGTTGAAAGAAACAGAACTACTTAATTTATTTTATCATTTTATCAAAATCATCTTTTTATTAGAAACAAAAGAACCTGCTTCCATTCGGTAGATATATACACCACTTGGATAAGCTGTTGCGTTCCATTCAATGTTATAATTTCCCGCATTTTGCGATTCGTTAACCAATATGTTTACTTCCTTTCCCAGTGCGTCATAAATACTTAACTTTACATTGCCGGTCTTAGGAATCTGATAATTGATAACCGTTACCGGATTAAACGGATTCGGATAATTCTGTAAAAGTGAGAACTCAAGAGGATTAGTTGTTCCGGCATTCTCTACTGCGGTGAATATACCTGCTGTATTGAACCCATTCATATAAATATCAAAATTATTACCGCTGCGATAATCCTGCCAGACGACAATTGCACCAAGATTGCCATTGCTGACTATCATTGGATTCAGTTGGTCATATCCCGCAGTACAAATTGCAAAACCCGTTGCCGGCCAGTTTATTGCTGCATTTGAAGCTATTCGCTGCGCATAGATGTCAGAATTTCCTGCATTACGATGATCTTCCCATACAATATAAGCTCCGTTGTTTCCATCGCTGACAATCTGAGATTTTATTTGGTCACCTGCTGATGTGCATATGATAACACCCGTTGCAGTCCATTGCACTGCACCAGTAGAATTTACACGCTGTGCATAAATATCAGCAGTACCGGGAGCTACACCTGTTCTATTATCAGTCCATGAAATAATTGCACCACCCAATCCGTCTGAAACAATCTTCGGGTCATATTGGTCGTATGCAACATTATTATTCATAACAACACCATCTACTGCCCATACTATTGCTCCTGACGGACCCTGCCTCTGAGCGTAAATGTTAAAATCAGTTGTGCTTCTATAGTCATACCAGGTAATTATTACACCACCTGCTCCATCACTACAAATGTCAGGTTTAAGCTGGTCAGTTGCCATAGTACACGTAGCTACACCGTTTGTTGTCCACTGCACCGCACCGCCGGTACTAATACGCTGTGTATAGATGTCGCAGTCGCCGGCACGATTGTCAAACCATGTAATAAATGCGCCTCCGGTGCCGTCACTTACAAGTTTGGGTCCGCGTTGTGCGGCTGCCTGGTTGCAGATGCTAACTCCATTTGCCGTCCAAAGTCTTGCTCCGCTTGTATTCACTCGTTGTGCATAAATGTCAGGAGAACCATTGTTGCTGCGATAATCCTGCCATGTTAGAATAGCCCCTCCGACACCATCGCTAATCATTGCAATGGTATCTTGCTCAAATACGACTACGCAGACAGGAACACCGTTATAAGTCCATAGCACAGTACCGCTTGAATTCACACGCTGTGCATATATATCAGCAGTGGTACTGCCGCGATAAGACTGCCATGCGATAATTGCACCTCCGCTTCCGTCGCTTACAATGACAGGAAGATGATTACTATCCTGTGTACAGATTGCGATACCGTTAGGAGTCCACATTGCATTTCCGTTAGAATTCATCCGTTGTGCATAGATTTCATATTTGCCGTTTTGTCTATCCTGCCATGTGATTATGGAACCACCACTACCGTCAGTGGTCATCACAGGATTAACCTGGTTATTTACCGCAGTACTAACCGGATTACCCTGAAATTGTGAATAAGTTGTTATAGGTACAATCAAAGCTATCGCAAGTATTACAATGAATAAACGCACCAAACGACCAATAAAATTTATTGGACTTTCTGATTTTGTTTTCATTTTTTTTTTACACCTTTCTAATCTAACTTAAAAATCTCTTTAAGAAAATTTAACAGGTCTCCTAATTTTATTCGGGACCTATTTTTTTTATTATCCGTATCGACTATCTTAGCAATTGGATATGCTTCTGTAATATTAGAACTGAATAATGCAATCATTAATATGCCAAACAAAAATTTATATATTTTGTTGAACATAATTTTATTCTTGAATTTTTCAATTCATTATTTTATAAAAGTCCTTATTTAACATAAAGTAATAATATTAATTAAGTAATAGTGCAGACGGATGAAAAAGGAACTAACTCGAATGGATGAGTATTTAATTATTTAAAGGGATACAGAGTCGGCAGTTTCTTTATATTCTTTATTTGAATAGGCATATTTTGCAATTTGTACTCTCGTTTGTAATGCCATTTTTTCGAGAATGTTATGTACATGACTTTTTACAGTATAAGGGGAGAGATATAAGATTTGCCCGATTTCCTTATTGGATTGACCGTCAGCAATCAAATCTATTACCTCGCGTTCCCGTTTTGTCATTCGCACAGCATCCATCAGGTTTACATTCTTTGTTCCGTTAATTGCTCTTTCAACAATCTGTGAAAATAGAGAACCTGTCATATGTTGAGGAAGAATTTTTTCACCCGCAGCTACTGAACGGATTGTTTTCAGAAATTCATGAACCATCGCATCCTTAAGAATGAAACCCGAAGCGCCAGCTTTTACAAAATCCAGTATATCGGACTGAATGGGCAGAAGGTCCATCACAATAATTTTAATAGCAGGAGATTTTCCCTTTACATCTTTAACGACTTCAAGACTATTCAGAGTTCGCAAACCAAGGTCAATTAAAACTACATCAACTTTAAGATTAAAAAGTTTGGATAAGGATTTTTCTTTTTCATTGAATATACCGATAACTTTCAAATCCGTCTGTTCATTTACCATGGCGGTAATGCCTTCTCTAAGCAGTCGGTTATCTTCAATTATAAATATACTGATTTTTTCCTTCGGTTTCATTTTTATATTATGTTTAGAGTTAATATAAATTCTAAAAAATATGAAAAAAATGCTTATATTGTGAAAAAATTCCTTAAAACTTAATTAGTTGCATTTATAGAAGTTATCTATTAACACAATCAAAGAATTGCTAATGAAAAAATACAAATGAAAACAAATATAGACGTAATTGTTTTCATAATTAAATATTTTATTTTTGGAATTTGCCTTTTAAAGACCTTTCGGTTCTGTGATAATTTTATATATATATACAATATTGTGAAACCACTTTAATTTTCAGACAGAAGTAAAAAAAGAAGAGAGTTGTGATCTCTCCAAATACTCACAATTGCATTTGTATATATTTGAATAATATTAATTCAATAAAATTCAATATTCAAGAGTAATATATAGTAGAAAAGGAGTAACAATTGTTCGGTATGAATGTTTCTTAATAATACACATCCGCCCAATTTTTATCAATCTCTTCCATCGGCGTGAGACGAATGGTGCATAACCCGGTTGGGGTTTCTTTTTAGAAATAAAAAAAGCCGGAAGAAAAAAAACTCCCGGTCTGGAATATAGAATTTAACTGAATCTTTATTTCAACAAAATCATCTTCTTCGTCTCGCTGAAGCCATCAGTCGTTAATCTATAAAAATAAACTCCGCTTGGATAATTGCTTGCATCAAATGTAGCTTCATAGATTCCGGCGGATTGTTTTTCATTTACAAGCGTTTCAATCTCACGACCAAGTGCATCGAAAACTATAAGTTTTACAAAACTATTTTTGGGAATTTCATATTTTATATTTGTTGTTGGATTGAATGGATTGGGATAGTTTTGCTCTAACGAATATGTTACCGGAACGACTTCTGAGATTTGTTTTGTTTCCATGAAATCTGATAAAGGACATTTCCAGACGAAAAAATTATAAACTGCTCCGAATATATAATTGTTTGATATCAATAAAGAATTAATACTGGGATTAACATTGTTGAAGCCCTGATTTTTCTGAACCCAGCTCGTTCCATAATTAGTGGAGAAATACACTCCACTATCTATCGACCCTGCAAAAATATTATTTCCGGAAATTGCAAATGAACTAATTGATTGATTATTCAATGTGGTTTGAGTCCAGTTCGTGCCGTTATTAGTTGAAAGATAGACTCCACTTCCTGATGTCCCTGCAAAAATATTATTACCACTTACAGCAAGGGAGGAAACAGTTAAATTATTCAAACCAGTTTGAATCCAGTTCAAACCATTATTTGTGGAAATAAAGATGCCATAAGAAGCTGTACCGGCAAAAATATTATTTCCGTTTATTGCAAGGGATAATATATATTGATTATTCAGCGCAGTCTGTATCCAGTTCGTACCATTATTCGTTGACAGATAAACACCTAGCGGACTTGAAAAACCACCTGCCCCGGCAAAAATATTATTTCCATTAACAGCAAGTGCCAATACACTTTGAATATTCAACGCAGTCTGTGTCCAGTACATACCATTATTTGTTGAAATATAAAGACCGGTAAAATTCGGATAACCACCCGTTCCTGCAAAAATATAATTCCCGCTTGTAGTAATACAATTAACCAATTTATTGGTTAAAGAAGTTTGAGTCCAATTTGTTCCGTTATTAGTAGTAAGATAAATGCTACCATTCAACCCGGCAAAAATATTATTTCCATTTGCAGCAAGGGATGTAACATGAAAACCACTACAAAAAGTTGTTTGAGTCCAATCATTTCCGTTATTCGTTGAAAGATAAATGCCATAATAATCAGTTCCTGCAAAAACATTAGTTCCGTTTACAACGAGGGACCGAACATTTTTATTATTCAAACCAATTTGAGTCCAATTCGTACCGTTATTCGTAGAAAGAAAGACGCCACCAGAGAGTAATACACTATCTGTCCCTGCAAAAATATTATTTCCGCTGACAAAAAGTGAATGAACAAATCGATTATTCAAAGAAGTTTGTGTCCAATTCGTACCATTATTCGTAGAAACATAAACACCATTCTGTGTTCCGACAAAAATATTATTCCCATTAATGGCGAGAGAAAAAGAACCTTGAACAATCGAAGAAGTATGTGTCCAATTCGTTCCATTATTAGAGGAATAATATATACCACTATCATTTGTCCCGGCAAAGATATTATTTCCGTTAGCGGCGAGACAACTTATGAACCGGTTATTCAAAGAGGTGTGAGTCCAGTTTGTACCGTTATTAGTTGAGCAATATACTCCACTATCATATATTGAGCCAAGATATGCACCAGCAAAAATATAATTCCCTGACGTTGCAAGCGAACTGATACTTTTATTATTTAAAGATGTCTGAGCCCAGTTAGTACCGTTATTCGTAGAAAGAAAGACGCCGTTTGGTGACGTTCCCGCAAAAATATTATTTCCGCTTACTGCCAGGGCTTGAATATTTTCATTGTTTAATGCAGTTTGAGTCCAGTTTGTGCCATTATTCGTTGAGCGATAAACTCCGCTTTGCCATGTCCCCGCAAAAATATTAGTGCCAATTGTAGCAAGTGCATAAACATTTTTATCATTCAGAGCTGTTTGAGTCCAGTTCGTGCCGTTNNTTTTTTCATATAAATTTTTTTAGTTTACAAAGTAGTTTATGAATAGGTTTTTATATATTATTTAGCAAACAGAATAATCAAAAAGGCTACCCCAGATCATAAATTGTTTTACTGAAACGGTATTTGTAGCGGGATTGATATCAGTNNACCGTTATTTGTTGAAAGAAAAATACCTCCATTACCTGTAGGATAGTTATAAGTACCTGCAAAGATATTATTACCTGATGTCATTATGCTTAGAATTTCTCTGTTGTTCAATGCAGTTTGAGTCCAGTTTGCACCGTTATTTGTGGAAATATAAACGCCGCTATCATCCGTTCCTGCGAAAATATTGCTCGCCAAAACTGACATTACTCTAATCGAATGATTGTTAAGTCCTATTTGACTCCAAAACACTCCGTTGTTTGATGATTTATATATCCCGTTATTCGGATATGTCCCTGCAAAAATATTTCCTCCGATTGCTACAAGCGAGTTAATTCTTTTATAATTCAAACCTATTTGATTCCAGTTCATACCGAAATTTGTCGAGAGATAGATGCCTTCGGATTGAACTCCTGCAAANNACTCCTGCAAAAATATAATTTCCAAGAGTTTTAAGTGAATAAACATATTTACCATTTAAACCGGACTGTATCCAGTTTGCTCCGTTATTTGATGAACGATAAACACCAAGATTGAGTCCGTTCCAAAAATCGAATGCTCCGGAAAAAATAATATTTCCATTTGTCGTAAAACAATCGGCACTATATGTAGCAGAAGTAAGAATCCAATTCGTTCCATTATTAGATGAAGTATAGACCCTTCCGGTATGTGTCGGATTATAGTACGTACCAATATAAATATTACTGCCAAGTGTATCGATTGAGAAAACATATGTATCAACAAGACCTATTTGAGTCCAGTTTATTCCATTATTAGTTGAACGCCAGATGCCGTTTCCTTCTAATCCTGCGTATATATTACTTCCAAGTATTTTAAGGGAATAAATTTCTCCACTGCCAACAAGAGATTGAGTCCAGGTTGAACCGCTATTTGTCGAATAATAGACCGCCCAATTACTTGTCCCGGCANNACACCATTATTCTGATCTGTCCCTGCAAAAACATTATTTCCATTTGCTGCTAAGGAAAGGATTGCTTTGTCGTTCAATGCGGTTTGAGTCCAGTTTGAACCGTTGTTGGTAGAAATATAAACTCCATTACCATAAGTCCCAGCAAAAATATTATTACCGGAGACTGCTATGGAATAAACATCTCCTCCATAAATCCCATCAGTCTGAACCCACTGAGCTTCGGTATTTCGAATTAAGAATGATGAATTAAAAATTAATATAAAAGAAATTAAAACTAAGAACTTGTAAAAATAATTTTTCATTTTTCCGGCCTTTTTGATATGTTATAGA
>PNBM01000154.1 GCA_003135995.1 Ignavibacteriota bacterium
ACAACCTCTCCAGCGTGGGAACGGGTTTCACATACTGAGAATTACAAAAATTTTCTTACTATTTAACAATCATCATTTTCTTCGTCTCTCTGAAATTACCGGCAGACAAAGTATAGAAGTAAACTCCGCTCGAAAGCCAGTACGCGCTAAATGATGTTTCATAAGTGCCCGGATTTTGATTTTTATTTATAAGATTGGCAATCTCTTTTCCCGATAAATCATATACTTTCAAACTTACAAAACTATTCTTTGAAACCTGATACCTGATATTCGTTGTCGGGTTGAATGGATTCGGGTAATTCTGGAATAATTTATAATTATCCGGAGTTTCAGAACTAATCGTATTTATGTATGTTACAGGCTGACGATATGAAATACCGCCGTTCGAACGAACCGCCCAGAAACCTACTCCCGGTTTACCTGCACTGATGCTATAGTATGTTCCGGCAGAAGCTGTATATTCAATGTTAAAAGTTGCTCCGTTATTTAGCGAAAAAAAGATTTGAGATAATCCGTTTTTAACATACCAGACACCTTGAATCATAGGAACTATCAAAGTTGATACTCCTGAAAAATTATTTACTCCGGGTGAAGTTTTAATGCTCCAGGTATTTCCGGAATTTGTTGTTGCAAGCAGGGAATCTGCTCCGGCAAATCCGTTATAATTACCGTTGAAAGGATAAAAACTTAAAGCATAAACATTCGCTCTCGGGGTTGTTTGTGAAGTCCAGGTCGAACCGTTGTTGGTTGAGAAATAAATTTTTGAGTTATTTGTACCGAACCACATATAAGGCTGTAGACTGAATGCAGAGTTATTCCAACCCGCTTCAGCACTGCTTCCCGCGAGTAAATACATACCGGCTGAATCCCAGCTCGTACCTGCATTCGTAGTTTTCCATAAAGACCACCTTGATCCCGCCGGAACCGGGTCGCCGATAAGTATACCATTTGTGGCCGAATACATGCATATCGCATCGATGAATCCCCCGTAAGATTGGTAAAAAATCAGCTCCCAATTCGCTCCGCCATCTGAAGTCTTCCATAACCAGGTAATGGATGGAGATCCCGAATATCCTGCAACCAATGCAGTATTGGCATCGATACCTGCAACACTGATTAATGTTATCGATGTTGGTATCGTGCTGCTGCTTACATTTTGCCAGTACGTTCCTGTGTTGGTGGTTCTGAGTATAACGCCTGATGCTCCGCATATCCATGCAGTTGTACTATTAACGGATGATACGGACCTGAGAGCTGTCGTGACAGGGGATGTCTGCTCCGACCATTGCGCATTTAATACCGGCACACAAAGTAATAAAACAAATAAAAAAATCTTTTTCATTACGTTCTCCATTTAAAATTAGAAATAATTTAAAAACAGAAATATTTTATAAAACCGAATATTTTTTAATGATAAATCAAAGTGTAATTTAATTATATGGAATCTGCTATTTGAATCTTTATTGAGAAGCCTCCTCTCTGTTTAAAAAGAGTTTTAATATTACATAATAATTGCAAATTATTTTCTAACAATCAATATAAATATCTATATTAATAATATTGATTAAATTACGAATACCTGTAAAAATTAATTTAGCTAATCCCCTCTCCTTGCAAGAGAAGTATACGTATTCCCCCTCTCCTTTCCGGAGAGGTACCTGTATTCCCCCTCTCCTTGAGGTTGAGTGCTTTTTACGAAATCACGACTTGTCGGGAAAAGGCTTTTGGGCAGGGGTGAGGTGAAAATTAAATAAGTACATAAACAATATTTAATCTTAATTGATATTAATTTAAAAACAAAATTTTGCGTTTTTGATATTTGATAGTTACATTTCTTCCAAGGTAAAATATTTGCATTACATATCAAAAAAAATTAGACTTTTTTTGTTAAAAGACTTTCTGTTATTATTTACTAAATAATAAATTTTAATATGAATATATTATTACGATTTCCTCTTCCTTTATCCATTCTTATCGTTATAATTTTCAGTGTAACAATATCTTATTTCAGTCTTAAGTTTGTAAAAAAGAAATATCCGCATGAACTTTTAAAAGAAAATCACGAAGTAGCCGGGTATATATTTAACGCATTCAGCATTATGTTCTCTGTTTTGATTTCATTTGTAGTTTATATTAACTGGAGCGATTACAATCAGGCGCAGAAAAATGTATACGAAGAAATAAATTCTCAGTCGAATATTTTTCATCTTGCATCCGGATTTCCTGATTCCGTAAAAAAAGAAATGCAGCTCGGTATTCTTGAATACAGTAAAGCGGTTTGTTATGACGAATGGTATGATATGGCCATCGGGATAAGAAGTCAAAAAGTCAGAGATGCTTATAATAAATTATGGGATTTGCTTCTGAATATGGACGTGAATTCATTGACACATAAAACGTTGTATGAACAGGGAATCAGCGAATTAAACAGGCTTAGTGACAGCCGGCGACAAAGATACTTTTATCTGGAAAACACGATACCGGGGCTTGTTTGGTTTATTTTACTTTTTTCAGCATTAATGTCAGTTATTTTTACTCATTTTTTCGGGATGAGAAAAAAGGTTCCGCATTATATACTTGTTATATCTTTTACAACAATAACGATGTTGATTTTATTTCTGATTTATGTCCTCGACCATCCTTATTCTACGGATTATATGATTACGCCCGAACCGTTTAAAGATTTAATTAATCAAATGGAGACTATAATAAAAGCCGGATAGAAATTTTATTCGAACAATTTTTATATAAAAAAAAGGGAGCATCTTTCGCAGATGCTCCCTTTTAATTTCTATAAAATAATTGAAAAATTATTTCAACTTATTCTAGATTGTTGTAACCGTATTTTTTAACTAAAAAAATTATTTTAAAATTTTATACCCGATTTTATTTCGAAAGAGTTACCTAATACAGTATATTTATAACCCCATTCAGTATCTCTTTCGCCAAGATAAGTGAAATCAGGATTGTATGAACTTTCTACAAAAATAGAATAAGAATTTTTAAGATTATAACTTATTCCCAACCCAATTATTCCGCCGAAAATTTTGTTGTTGCTAATCGGATAATCCGGTAGTGTTCCGGGATGGTTTTCAAACGTACTTTTTGCAGAAATAAAAACATCCATTCTTAATCCGGCGATTAAATATGGATTTATAATTCCACTGTGACCATTATACTTTGCATATAGTTCTGTTGTAAAAAAATTCACGTTGTTGTGAATATAAATTGTTCCGAAGTATTGTCCTGTTTCATTTGTTTCATATACAGGGTCAAGTCTGCCTTTTTGAGCATAATTAATTCCTGAAACAAGGTTAAGATTTTGATACATATGAATTTCTTTAAATATACCTCCGGTAAATCCGAATTTATAATTCGTTGTACCATAAAATTCATAATTTTGATTTGCTATTGTTGTACCTAATTTAATCCCGAAGTCTTTGTATATTTGCGCATGGGAAACAGAAGCAAATAATAAGATTAGTGTCAGAAGACCAATTGATTTTTTCATTATTTTTAATTTTTAATTAATAAATAATTTTTTAATTAACTTATTTGTAGCATGGAGGAATGTTATTTACATTTAAACTACGGAGCTCAATAAATCAATTTATAGAATAGAATTATGATGTATATTATTTTAATTAAAAATAAAATCAATATAAATTTCAAAAAATAAATATTAAAATCAAGCGAATAATTGAAATATATTTTATAAAAAAATACCAGGTGAATAATTCTCTGAAAAATACTCTCAAATATATCAAAACAAAAAAGCCCTGTTCCAAACAGAACAGGGCTTTTCAAAAAGAATTAAATTATCAAATCATTACTTCAGCAATATCATCTTCTTAATGTCCACAAAATCATTTGATTTTAATTTAAAGAAATAAACACCGCTTGCAAGATTGCTCCCGTCAAAGTCTACAAGATAACTGCCTTCTTTTTTGACTTCGTTAACAAGTGTTGTCACTTCTCTTCCGAGCATATCGTAAACTTTTAACGATACGAATCCAGATTTTGGTAAATCATAACTTATCTTTGTTACAGGGTTAAACGGATTCGGATAATTTTGATATAATTTGAAGAAACCCGGAATAATCTCTTCATTATTATTTATCCCTATCGTATAAAATGTATCTACAATTGCAGTATAAATAGAATGATTAGTCATATTTGACCATACAGGTCTTATATGACCGTTTACAGCGGAAACACTTGTATAATCTCCCAAAAATCCACCATAAACGAATAAAGGCGAACTGCTTATTTTTACATTTTGAAATGTTTCACCCCCATCTGTTGACCTCGCAAGGTAAAAATTAGCATAATAATCAGGAAGATTTCTTTCATCATAAAAAACGATATAGATGTAACCTGTCGATTGGTCAACTGTCATCCAGCATAAAAATTGATGTTTTCCGGGTGCATCATCATTAACTCTTTTTACCGAACTCCAGTTCGTTCCTCCATTTGTAGATTTTATAAGCCACACATCTGTATCCGTAACTCCATTTCTCTGGTCGGAAAAATTTATATATATAGTACCTCTGTAAGGTCCATTGCTTATATCACAAGCCGTAATGGGAAAACCATTCACTCTATCAATTCCATGAATAATATAATCCCAGCCGCCGGGCTGAAATGTTGCAACTTTTTCGCTGTCAAGCCAGGTAATTCCTCCATCAGTTGATTTATTAAAAAATATTCCGTATTGAGAATTTCTGATAATCGGACCGGACCAGCTTACATATATTTCCCCGTTTGGACCTATACAGGGCACAGCTCCTTCAACGGTATTACAAGAATCCCTGGCATCTCCTTTTCTTTTCGAAATGCGTAACGGCTGACTCCAGCTTTGACCAGCATCTGTTGATTTTGAGAATAAAATTATAGTGCTGTCCATCGGATAATAACCATGATAAAACGAAAACTCTGTCCACGTAATATAAATATTATTTCTATAAATACTATTAGACCAATCCACGCATCCCCATGGTTTGTCCTGCAATGCCCGGCTATTATTTCCCAATAAATATCCTTCGTTCCAGTTCACACCATTATTTGTAGATTTCAATATTTGCAAACAGCTTGTACTGTCTGATTCAGAACCCGATAATGTTATGTAATAAAAATATCCGGAGGTATCAACAATGATAACAGGGTCTCCGCACGGTGATGATACCGATGAATATAAAGGACTGCTATTCCAGTTCCAGCCACCATTTAGAGAATAAAAAAAACCACTGCCTGTATTCGTAGATGCACGAATATTTGAGCCTATTACAATATTATTTATATTTATGGGGTTGATTATTATGGAAGATTCATTAGGATATAAACTACTATTTATAAGAATATTTTGATACTGACAAAATGAATTTTGACTGTACATTAATGACAATAATATTAAGATATTGATACTAATGTTTTTCATGATGATATATAAATATACGAATTTTTTAAATTATTTCTTATCTTAAAATATTTATTCGTTTGAAATAATATATTCCTGATAATTATTTAATCAAAATCAACAAATAATAAGGAAGCTCAAATAAATTAAATATATTATATTTGAGCTTCCATTTGTTCTCTTGATTTAGATTGATAATTAAAAGTTATTAATTATTTTATTAACACCATTTTCTTTACCTCGGAAAATCCATTACATGACAATTTATAGAAATATACTCCGCTTGCTAAATTTGAACCGTTAAAATCAACAGAATATGGACCGGGTGATTTAACGTCATTGACAAGCGTTCGGATTTCTCTTCCGAGTAAATCATAAATTTTTAAAGTTACCAATCCTTTTTTTGCAATGCTGAAATTAATTTTGGTAACGGGATTAAAGGGGTTCGGATAATTATTCTCGAGTTTGTTTTTAAATGGTACGTTAGTCTTCGGAGTAATATAACTTAAATTATTTCTGTATAACTTTTTCGCTCCCTGGACTATTGTTTGACCATTAATTTGGAAAACATAATCTCTGATTAAATCCTGAGTCAAGTCAGGCGGTATATTTTGAAATTTCAAAGTAATTGAAGAGGATGAAATTAAAGAAGTCTTTAATGTATCTATTTGAAATAAATATTCGGAAATATCTCCAGATGCCGATTGCACAGCTTCATAAAAAGGTAATTCTGCAACTGAGAAATTATTATAAGATAATCCGGTATAGGATATGTAACTAACATGATATTTCCGGTATACATCGATGTTTAATTCTTCAATGGTATTGAAATCCAAAGGAATAGCCGTGATTGATTTGTTTTGTCTTTTTATTAAATCAACCTGGTAATTATCACCAAAGTAAGATTGTACATTAATAAATCCATCAACATTCTTGTTACTACTGATAGGCTGTGACCAATCGTTTTCCATTTCAGTAATAATTGCCAGATTATTGACAGGGTTATCTTCATAATGCACGTAAATTTGGTCAAGTGTATCACCATATACCGGAGCTTTAGCCGGAGCGTAATATTGAATGTTATCAGTTATAGAATTTCCATTTTTTGTTGCGTTATCCGTACTTAACACACTATTGTCATTAAATACGGCGATTTGATTATTTTCAGTAACACAAACTATTGTACCATTCGGGTGATCAACCGCATATAATTTCACTTCATCTATAACCGTACTATCACTACCTGTCTCCATTAGATTTAATGTAATAAAATCATTAATAACTCCCGGAGGTACTTTTAATACATATTTATCCGTAATAAACTCTCCGACATTATTACCAATGGTAGATTTATGTAATACGTTATTATCAGCTTCGAAAGTTGCATCATTTTTCATAACATATAACCATGGGCAACCGGAATTTGTCGAATGACCCGGATAACATGATATTGCATTGCTATAATTTATCGAACTGTGAGCTTGACAAGACAGTTTCCACTGAGGGATCCGTTTCAATTTTTCCGTTAATGGCCAATGAATACATAAATAATTTGTTGTTGTTACCCAGTTAGTACCCAAATTTGTTCCATTACAAAAAGTAACATTATTTGGTAAATTATCCGAATGCCAAATATATTCATAAGGAAGTGGTACACCTTGCAGAATTATAGCATAAATGTATCCATATTCTCCGAAAATATTCGGAGGATTTGGAGAAAAGCCGGATAAAACACACGGTACCTGAGTCTCTACGTGATATACGATAGCGGCCAGTGATGGATCACAAGGAAGCCATATCTGGGCATCTCTCAAATAATAAAAATATGTATTTAATGTTGCAGTAGTTGAATTATTTGTGACATCTGCATACATGCATTGAGTATTATTTGAAGCAGCACTATATCCAATACAATTTTCAGGTTCAATTACAACGTTCTGGTTTGTTTGCTTATTAATTGTCGTCGTCAATTTGTATTTATTACATGGATGTATGCCATCGGCAATTCCACAGGGATTACAACCGGTATGTTCAAAATAAATATTAACATTAGTACCTATCTGATTATTGGTCAAATTAGTTCCAATAACGGATTGAGAACCATTTGAGCAATTAATATCCGAATAATAAAATGCTGTAAAATATTTGTACGCATAGTCCCAATCACCTTCTAAAGGTCGTGCAAAAACAACAACTTTAGAATATCTGTTTAAACAAGGACCGTTTAACGTATTGATAGTTAAAGTCACGGATTGATCTTCATTTTTATTAGCGTAACCTGATGTTAAATCGGGGCTAAGAATATTATTATACAGAAAATTAACTTTATATTCATATTGTGCCGGGTCCCAAAAATATCCGGATATCTTAAAATTACATTGAAATTGCAAAGGTGGCGAATAAAATAATATGGGGGTAGGTTGAGTATAACATTCCGAAGATGGATATGAGATATCAATATTCCAACTGTATGATATGTTAGTTAAAATAATTGATAATATTGCAATAATAAAATTTTTCATTTTTTTAAAATTTTTTATTAATAAATATTTTTTTAAATAATAAGTATCTTAATTTCTTGATAATATTATAACTCTTACATATTTACTCAACAGAGGTGAGATTTCCTTTTTTGCTAAAATAATTTGTTAGGTATAAAAATGTAAATTTAGATCTAAAATTTAGTATTTGTTAGATTTAATTATA
>PNBM01000003.1 GCA_003135995.1 Ignavibacteriota bacterium
TTGATGTTTTTAAGCAAAGGGCGAGTATTGATTATTCGACTCATGGAAATTGTACAGTTATATTTGTCAGAACATTTAAAGCACTTATTTTAGCATCAATATTGCCAACTTTAATACTTTTTTTCTTTGCCCCAATGTTCTTCAAATTTATTTTTGGAAATGATTGGGAAGTTGCCGGAGAGTTTGCAAGAATAATGTCAATTTTGTTTTTTTTCAGATTCACCGCAAGTCCGTTGAGTTATATGTTCTACATCGCAGAAAAGCAACATTACGATATGATTTGGCAAATGGTTTTATTCTTCACTACACTCGGGTCTTTTGCAATAGGTGTATTTTATAAAAATGTAAAAATAGGGCTTTGGTGCTATGCTGTCTCCTATTCTGTGATGTATATTATTTATATATGGATGTCATATCGTTTCTCAAAAGGTAAACTTATTTTAATTCCATAATCATGATAATTATCGTCGATTATAAAGTTGGGAATTTAGGTTCCATTTACAATATGTTAAAAAAAATTGGAGTTAAAAGTGAAATAACTTCAGATAAAGAAAAAATNNTCAAAATTGATTCTGCCGGGTGTAGGCTCTTTCGATTCCGGTATGAAAAATCTTGCTGAATTAGGTTTGATAGAATTGCTAAATAAAAAAACACTGGAAGAAAAAGTGCCAGTTTTAGGTATTTGCTTAGGAATGCAATTGCTAACCTCTAAAAGTGAAGAAGGTTCACTTCTCGGTTTAGGTTGGGTAAAAGGTTGTGTTAAAAAATTTCAATTCGAAAAAGATTCAATGTTGAAAGTTCCTCACATTGGTTGGAATTATGTAATCCAGAGAAAAGAAAGTAAATTGTTTTTCGAAATGTATGAAGAACCTAGATATTATTTTGTGCACTCTTATTTTGTCGAACTTGATTGTAAGGATAATATACTGACTGAANNTTTCATCCTGAAAAAAGTCATAAATATGGAATGATGCTTTTAAAAAACTTTTCAGAAATATAATTGCAGGTCAACAGAATAATCGTCAATCTGAATAGCTGACTATTTTATTCTATCACCTGATTAAAGCACTATTCAATTATTAACTTATTACCGATTTTATACAAATAATGATAATTAGTCGTGTAATACCATGCTTATTGCTCCGAAACAATGGATTGGTTAAAACTGTAAAGTTTAAAGATTCAACTTATATTGGTGATCCAATAAATGCAATAAAAATATTTAATGAAAAAGAAGTGGATGAACTAATATTCTTAGATATTGATGCTTCAAAAGAAAAAAAGGAGCCTCCGTTTAATTTACTGAAAAATATTGCCAGCGAGTGTTTTATGCCATTATGTTATGGTGGCGGAATTTCNNGCAGTATTGATCAAATAAGTGAAATAATTAAATGCGGAGTTGAAAAGGTATCAATAAATACGCATGCAGTAAAAAATCCCCTATTTATTAAAAATGCCGCTGATATTTATGGAAGTTCAACAATTGTTGCTGCCATTGATGTTAAGAAAAATATATTTGGAAAATATCAAATATATATAAACGGTGGAAGTGAAAATACGAACAAAGATCCATTAGAATTTGCCAAACTAATAGAACAAATGGGTGCCGGAGAGATTTTTTTAAATTCAATTGATAAAGATGGGACTATGACCGGATACGATATTGAATTGATTAAAAAGATATCAAATTCTGTTAAAATTCCGGTTATAGCTTGTGGCGGAGCAGGAAATATCGAACATATGCGTGAAGCTATTCAACAAGGTGCTGCTGCTGCAGTTTCTGCAGGAAGTTTTTTTGTATTTTATGGGAAACGCAAGGCTGTTTTGATTTCCTATCCCAGGATCGATGAAATTAAATATATTTATTCCAGTTAAAAATCGCAATTTATGAATGAAGAAACATATAAAATATGCAATCGATGTATCATGGATACTTCAGACCCTTTTATCACATTCGATGAAACTGGATGTTGTAATCAATGTACTGAAGCGCTTGCGGCTATGAAAAATCAGTGGTTTCCTAATGAAGAAGGAACAAAATATTTAAATAATATTGTAGAAAAAATAAAAAGAGAGGGTAAAAAGAATGACTACGATTGTATTATAGGGTTGAGCGGAGGTATTGATAGTTCCTATCTTGTATATTTGGCTGTAAAAATGGGTTTACGGCCACTGGTAGTGCATGTTGATTGTGGGTGGAACTCTGAGTTAGCAGTAAAGAATATTGAGAATATTGTTAAATTATTAAATCTAGAACTCCACACCCATGTTGTTAATTGGGAAGAAATGAAAGATTTGCAAATTGCTTATCTTAAATCAAATATTGCCAATCAGGATGTTCCGCAGGATCATGCTATTTTTGCTGCTTTATATAACTATGCTGCTAAAAATAATGTAAAATATGTATTTACAGGAAGTAATTTTGCAACAGAATCAATTTTACCAACTGCATGGGGATATAATGCTTTAGATTATAAAAACTTAAAATCAATTCATGATATTTATGGAAGGATCAAACTAAAAACATTTCCACATGTAACTTTTTTTGATCGATATATATACTATGTATTCATTAAAAAAATGACAGTAATAAAACCATTGAACTATTTGAAATACGACAAGGAGGGTGCAATGAAAATTTTAACGGATGAGTTAGGATGGCGATATTACGGAGGCAAACATCATGAATCAAGGTTTACAAAATTTTTTCAAGCATATTACCTGCCAACAAAATTTGGTTATGACAAAAGAAGAGCCCATTTATCAAGTTTAATAGTTTCCGGGCAAATTGATCGAAATAGAGCAATTGAAATTATGAAAAGCGAAGTATTTCAATCAAATGAGTTAAACGATGATATAGAATATGTGGCTAAAAAATTGGACATGACAACTCAGGAGCTTTTTGATATAATTCAACAGCCAAATAAATCCTACAAAGATTTCCCTTCAAATGAATGGTTCTTTAAATTTGGACTAAATCTCCGTGAAAAAATCAGAAAAAAATAAGATGAAAGAAAAAGTTTGCCACATGACGAGCGTTCATCTTAGAGATGATAATAGAATAGTTAGGAAACAATGTCAGAGTTTACTTAAAGAAGGTTTTATAGTTAACTTGGTTGTCGCTGATGGAAACGGTGATGAAATAAAAGACGGGATTTTAATTTTTGATGTCGGGCCTACAATTGGAGGGAGAATAAAACGATTTATCTTTACTTCAAAAAGAGTATACCAAAAAGCAAAAGATCTTGACTGTGATATTTATCATTTCCATGATCCAGATTTAATCAGGTTTGGAAATAGACTTTTGCGGGCTGGGAAAAAAGTCATTTACGATGTACATGAAGATGTAGCANNTCCTAAACTTCTGCAACCATTTTTAGCTTTTGTTATTAGATTATATGAAAACTATTACGCATCAAAATTTTCATATATATCAACTGCTACTGCTTTTATCAATGAAAGATTTGTAAAATTAAACAGGAACTCAGTTTGTATTTCAAATTTTCCTATTTTGAATGAGTTAGTGAGTAGCCATGATTGGAGCTTGAAGAAAAATGAGATAGTTTACATTGGAGGCATTGCTCGGATAAGGGGTATTGTGGAGTTGATTGAAAGCCTTGATAAAACTAAAATAATGTTAAATCTTGCAGGAGATTTTGAAAATACTGAATTGGAGGAACAATGTAAATCGTATATTAACTGGAAACAGGTAAACTACTCTGGCTTTGTTAACCGTGAAAATGTTAGAAAAATCTTGGAAAACTCAAGAATTGGAATTGTAACATTTCATCCTTTGCCAAACCATATCGATGCTCAACCAAATAAGATGTTCGAATACATGTCTGCTAGTATTCCTGTAATAGCCTCTAATTTTCCATTATGGAAAAGTATTATTGAGGGAAATAATTGTGGAATATGTGTAAATCCTAAGGATCCAAAAGAAATTGCCGAAGCTATAAATTATCTTATCGAAAATGATGAAATAGCAAAAAAGATGGGTGAAAACGGGAGACGTGCGGTTATGGATAAATATAATTGGGAGACTGAAAAAGAAAAATTAATTGCAATTTACAAGTCATGTAGTTAATTGATTGTAAAATTTTAAAAGTCTTTTTTCAAGCAGGTCTCTTCATGTCTCACTTATTTACTAATAATATCAATAGTTCAGAATAGTACTAAAAAATCAATAAATTTGACTTTTTTTTAAATTATATATTATTGTATGTTATCATTGATTAAACGAGTGTTAGTTTTAGCTCCACACACAGATGATGGTGAATTAGGCGCCGGAGGGACAATATCAAAACTGATTGAAAATGGCTCTGAAGTTTTTTATGTTGCCTTTTCTACTGCTGAAGAATCTGTACCGAATGGTTTGCCTAGGGATATACTTAAAACAGAAGTGAAAAATGCTACTCTAAAATTAGGCATAAAGAGTGAAAACCTATTAATTTTTAATTATCAGGTCAGAAAATTAAATTTTGCCAGACAAGAAATTTTGGAAGAATTGATTAAAATCAAGGAAAATGTTGATCCTGAATTAATTTTAATGCCTTGCTTAACTGATATTCATCAGGATCACTCAACCATAGCACAAGAAGGTTTAAGAGCATTTAAAACCAAAACAATTTTGGGTTATGAATTAATCTGGAATAATCTGAGTTTTAATACTACTGCTTTTGTAAAACTTGAGGAACGTCATATTCAAGCCAAAGCCGATGCTTTAAAGGAATATAAGTCACAGGGAATCAGAGATTATATGTCTGAAGATTTTATATTTTCTCTGGCAAAAACAAGAGGTGTA
Source organism: Ignavibacteriota bacterium (assembly GCA_003135995.1). Classification (GTDB taxonomy): domain Bacteria; phylum Bacteroidota; class Ignavibacteria; order Tepidaquicellales; family Tepidaquicellaceae; genus FEN-1257. The sequence continues at coordinate 4,805 of PNBM01000003.1, forward strand.
CAGATTGGAACAAAATATGCTGAGGTATTTGAGGTAAAAAGATTAATTTTTTAGTTTGAAATTTTATTAGGGGAAATATTTCCTATAAATCAAAATCGTTTAAATGAAACAAATCGTCAGAAATGCAAAAATAATTGGTACTGGGTCATATACGCCTGATAAAATAATTACTAACATTGAATTAGAGAAGACTGCCGGGACTAATGATGCCTGGATTAAAGAGAACTTAGGGATATATGAGAGACACGTTGCTTCTGATTCTCAGTGCACTAGTGATCTGGGGTTTATAGCAGCTCAGCGAGCTATTCAAAATTCAGGTTTAAAAAAAGAAGACATTGACCTTATTATTGTTGCTACAGCAACTCCAGATAGATTAGCTCCTTCAACTGCTTGTATTATTCAGGATAAATTACAGGCATATAATTCTGTAGCATTTGATATTTCGGCTGTTTGTTCTGGCTTCTTATTTGCGATGTCAACAGCTTCACAATTTATTGCGAGCGGCGTTTACGATAATGTTTTAGTAATTGGTGCAGATACATTTTCAAAAATCATAGATTGGAAACGACGAGATTCTGTTTTTTTTGGAGATGGTGCCGGTGCAGCTGTCTTATCTCATGCAAATCATGACGAAGGATTTCTCGCATTTAAACTCTATTCAGACGGAAGGGGAAAGCTTAACTTCACAATTCCGGGAGGAGGATCAGAACACCCGATAAGTCAGGATAGCCTTGATAATAATCTTCGATATTTTCAAATGAATGGACGTGCAGTTTATGAGACTGGTACAAAAGTTCTGCCTCAGGCTATTTTTAAAGTTTTAGAAGATACCGGTCTTTCAATAAACGATATTGATTATATGATTCCGCATCAACCAAGTATTAAAATTTTACAGGAAACTGCAAAAATAATTGGACTTCCTTTTGAAAAGGTTATGACAAATATGGATAAATATGCTAACACATCAGGAGGCACAATTCCAATTCTATTGGATGAAGTTAATAGATCCGGTAAGTTAGTGCCTGGGAAAATAATTCTTTTTGCTGCTGTTGGTTCAGGTTGGACATGGGGAGCTTCTATAATAAAATGGTCGTAATTCTAGATTAAAAAATAATGAAAATAATCACCGGGGCTTCCAGAGGAATAGGAAAATACTTACTTGAGAGATATGTTAACTCCGGGGAGATGGTTTGTGGTACATTCTTGTCAACAAAACCTTTGCCTGATTTTGCCAGATATTATTCTCAGGTAGATGTCTCAAAATATTCAGAAGTCGTTTCCTGGATAACTTCTCTTGCCGTAACTGATAAAATTGAAGTTATAAATTGTGCTGCTATAAATTATAATAGCTACGCACATAAAGCTAATCCCAATAATTGGGAAAGAACAATTGAAATTAATCTTATCGGGACGTTTAATGTAATTCGTTCCATACTTCCTCAAATGCGAAAAAGTAACTACGGAAGGATTATTAACTTTTCATCTGTTGTTGCCCAAACAGGAATTCCAGGAACAAGCGCTTATGCTGCTTCCAAAGCCGGACTTTGGGGATTGACAAAGGCAGTGGCTGCTGAGAATGCATCTAAAGGAATAACAATTAATAATCTGAATTTAGGCTATTTTCAAATTGGTATGGGAGAAGAAATTTCACCTGAAATGAGAAATAAATTAATAGAAAAAATCCCGGTTAATGAATTTGGGGAACCGGAGAGTATTTATAATGCGGTCAATTTCCTGATCGAAAACAGTTATATAAATGGAGCAAGTTTAGATATTAATGGTGGACTGTTTTAATAAAACCAAAGGTATGAAATACGAAGACATTAAGAATAATATTAGAATAGAAGCAAGTTCAATAGAAATAGCAGATAATGTACATTTAGGAAAGAATGTTTCCATTTTATTGAAAGGGACTTTTAGTATTGGAAGTTATAGTCATCTGGGGAACGATGTTCATATTAGAGGGAACAATGTAAAGATTGGCGAGCATTTATTCCACTCTTCCGGTCTAAGAATAGGTGGAGGCGGGAGACAACACCCTAATGCAAACTTTTCTATTGGGGACAGATGTACTATTCATAACAATTTTATAAATATTTGTGAACCTGTCGAAATTGGCAACGATGTCGGACTTTCACCTGAAACATCATTTCTTACACACGGGTACTGGCTATCTGTTTTTGATGGATTCCCTGCTTCATTCTCAGGAATAAAGATTGGAAATGGTGTAATTATTGGTTACAGAAGTCTAATAATGATGGGCGTTGAAATAACTGCTGATACTGTAATTGGTGCTCAAAGCGTTGTTACTAAAAGCATTTCAAAAAAAGGTATTTATGCGGGTTCTCCAGCGAAATTTATTAAAGAGATTGTTCCTCTCACTAATGAACTAAAAATCATTAAACTAAATGAGATTATCAGCAGTTACATACCAATTGCCAATTATCATGGAATCTCACCACAAATAAGTGTTAACTATCCTGTTGTTCGGTTAAATAACTTTACAATTAATGTTGAAACATTTGAATATTCAGGTGAAGAAGATGTCGAATCAGATGATTTTCGGGATTATATACGAAAGTNNCTAAGAAAAGCTCTGATTTTTTCTATTAGTTATAACTATTAATATTTCTAAATAATAATGCAAAATATGCCACTGGTTTCTGTGATTATTCCTTGCAGAAATGAAGAATTATGGATCGGTAAATGTATCGAATCTGTTTTAAAAACTGATTATCCAAAAAACTTACTGGAACTCTTCATATCTGATGGTTTAAGCACGGATAAAACCGTAGAAATAGCACTCCAATATTCTGAGAAATATCCATTTATTAAAGTTTTAAGAAATGAAAAACGAATATTCCCAGCTGCAATTAATTTAGGTTACCAAAATTCCACCGGTGATGTTATTGTAATTTTGGGTGCCCATGCGGAATATTCAAGTAATTACATTACGGAGAACGTAAAAGCTTTATATGATCATGAAGTAGATAACGTTGGCGGCGTAGTTGAACAAATCTGGCCTATTAAGAATTTGGTAGGCAAAGCAATCACAAAAGTACTCTCTTCTAAATTTGGAATTGGAGGGGCTTCTTATAGAACAGGGACTGACAAACCACTGTTGGTTACAACAGTTTTTGGTGGGTGCTATCGACGAAGTGTATTTGAAAAAATTGGTTTATTTAACGAAAATTTAATTAGCTCATCCGATATTGATTTTAATGTAAGATTAAAGAACAATGGAGGTAAAACACTTCTAATACCTGATGTCAAAGTTTTATATTATTATGCTGAGACCAACTTTACAAAATTCATTCGAAATAATTTACGGAATGGTTTTTGGACAATAAACCCGCTTAAATTTGTAGATTATATCCCAGTAACTTTGAGGCATTTAATTCCATTATTTTTTGTGTCGGGAATATTTGGAACTTTATTATTATCCTGTTTTTCAATCTATTTCATATGGTTGTTATTATTTGTATGAGGCTTATATCTATTTATTTCAATTGCTTTTTCTTTTAAAGAAATAAAAGAAAGCTTTGCTTTATTTCTTATACTGCCGTTATTTTATTTTTCTTTACATCTTTCTTACGGACTGGGTTCTCTTTACGGTTTATTCAAAGTACTGTTAAGCAAACAATTTTATATTATGCATTTCTCTAAAAATGATACGGATTATGGCAGATCACTATAAAAAAGATGAAGAGAAACACTATGATATAAAAGCTTTTAACAAATCAAAATAAAAATTT
>PNBM01000195.1 GCA_003135995.1 Ignavibacteriota bacterium
TAATTCTTAATTCTTAATTGTTTTAAAGCGTTGCCATATCTATCACAAATCTATACTTCACATCACTTTTTAACATTCTTTCATACGCTTCATTAATATAATCAATCGGAATGACTTCAACTTCAGATGCAATTCCGTGCTCAGCACAGAAATCAAGTACTTCCTGAGTTTCCGGAATGCCTCCGATTGAGGAACCGGCAATGCTTCTGCGGTTTCCGATTATTCCAAAGCCATTAAATTTAATCGGCTCCGGCGGAACACCAACGCATATTATTATGCCGTTTGTATCAATCATATTCAGATACATATTATAATCGTGAGGAGCGGAAACAGTATCGATTATAAAGTCAAAATAATTTTTTACTTTTTTTATTTGTTCTCTTTCCGTTGTAAGAACAAAATTGTGCGCTCCGAGTTTTTTTGCATCAGCTTCCTTTTTTGCAGAGGTGCTCAGCATTGTTACTTCTGCTCCGAAAGCATTTGCAAATTTGACCGCCATGTGTCCTAATCCGCCTAATCCAAGCACACCTACCTTATGACCTTTTCCTACATTCCAGTGACGAAGCGGCGAATATGTTGTTATTCCTGCGCATAAAAGCGGTGCAGTTTTTTCAATCGGAAGTTTTTCTGATATATGGATTACAAAATCTTCATCCGTAACAATCCTGTTTGAATATCCGCCGTAAGTCGGAGTAACTCCATCCATTTCATAAGAATTATATGAGAATACAGTTTTCTTTTTGCAGTGCTGCTCTAATCCTTTCTTGCAGTTATCACATTCTCTGCAGGAATCAACCATACAGCCTACACCTGCTAAATCACCAACCTTAAATTTCTTAACTTTATCTCCGATTTTTTTAACACGTCCGATTATTTCGTGACCCGGTACCATCGGATATATTGCGCCTCCCCATTCATCACGTACCTGGTGAATATCCGAATGACATACTCCGCAATATAATATTTCTATCTGTACATCTTTTGCTCCCGGTTCTCTTCTTTCAAAATTCCATGGAACTAATTTTGATTTTGAATTTTGAACCGCATATCCTTTTGTTGCTAACATAATTTAAAATTTATAAAATTCGTAAAATTCATAAAATTTCCGCCGTTGTTGGTGTTAGACCGTTCTTTGGTCGTCACCAACAACAATATTATTCGATATAAATCCGCTGCACCCTATCCGCCACCGCGCAGCAAATCTCATAAGGTATCGTCTTCACCATCGCCGAAATCTTATCCGCTCCAAGATACGTTCCGTTCTCGCTTCCAATCAGTAACACGTCATCTCCTACTCTTACACTACTTTTCACTCCAAGATTTATCATAATCCAGTCCATAGTAATCGTTCCCGAAATCGGATAATAATTTCCGTTTATCGCAACCTTTCCTTTGCTCGATAGCGCCCGCCAGTAGCCGTCTCCGTAACCCACGGGAATCGAACCTATAAAAGATTTTTTATCCGTGAAAAATTTCCTTCCGTAAGATATACTTGTATTCGCATCGACTCTTTTTATATAAGTTACTTTTGATTTCAAATTCATTATCGGCTTCAATGAAATTTTATTTTTAACTTCATCGGAAGGATAATAACCGTACAGAATCATACCCGGTCTTACCATATCGAAATATGATTCCTTTAAATCGAGTATTGCACCGCTGTTTGCCGCGTGAACAATCGGGAATTCCATTCCGGCTTTTTTTAATTCGTGCAGAAGTTCCTGAAATTTATGCAGCTGAAGTTTTGCGAAAGTTTTATCTCCGTATTCCGCCGTTGCGAAATGCGTATATATTCCCTCTATGTCGAGATTTTTATATTCGAATACCTGTGATATATTTTTAAAAGCTCTTTTAACATCAAAACCGATTCTTTTCATTCCCGTATCAACTTTTATATGCACCTTAAATTTTTTACTAATCCGGCTGCTGTAGTAATCAAGAAATCTTGCGGTTTCAAGCGATGCCACAGTAGCAATAAGATTATGATTCAAAAGTCTTTTAACGTAAGCGGCAGGTTTCAGTTTTGAATGAATCAATGTTCCGAAAACAAGAATAGTTGCATCAGGAATCAATGTTCTTAACTTTATCGCTTCATCATAATTTGCAACTCCGAGATAGTCCGCACCGATTGAAATTAATTTATGGCTAATCTCCTGAATTCCGTGACCGTATGCATTGGCTTTGACAACACCGCAGATTTTAATATTTTTCTTCGGATTCTCTTTTTGCAGATGCGTTTTTATCTGGTCGTAATTAAACTTTAATTTATTTAAATCTATTTCTGCTCTTGTCGGATTCAAATTTTAATTTTTTACTTTTTTTCCAATATTCTAATTTAATTATGATAAGAATAACTTTAAATACATAATTATAAGTTTTTTCGGAAGGCGGAATTATATGGAAATAAATAAAATCAGGAGATGACGTTACCGGCGTCAGCTCCTGATTAAATGAATAAATTACCTCTGCTCCACCATGACAGGAAGCAGGATAATTTATTTCAATAACAATAACTTGCTCGTTGCTTTAAAATCTTTTGCCTGAAGCACGCAGAAATAAATTCCGCTTGTCATTACTTCAACAGAATCATTTTCTGAACCATCATATTTTTGCCCGATATTAATCTCGCAAAATAAATTCCCGAAGGCAGTTTTGTTCCGTCGAAAGTAACTTCATACGTTCCCGGGCTCAAATTTTCATTAACAAGTGTTTCAACTTCCTTTCCAAGAATGTCATACACTTTAATAATGGTCATTCCTGCTCTTTCCCCCCTTTGAAGGGGGGCAGGGGGGATGTCAAATTTAATCTTCGTCGTCGGATTAAACGGATTTGGATAATTTTGATAAAGAATAAAATTATCAGGAATAGTTTGATTTATTTTGGAAATGAATACGCCTCCTCCATTAGTTGTTTTTAATATAAGTCCACCCGGACCTGTTATTAAACCGGTATTTTCGTCAATAAATTTGATATGTAAAAATGGTCTATTAGTATAGCCATAATTATTTAATAAAAACCAATTGTTGCCACCATTTGTAGTTTTAATAAGTGTACTGAATTCACCACAAGCATAGCCTGTATTATTATTAACGAATTGAATATCAAATAACATTACAGGATTTAAACCTGTTTGAATTATTTGTGTATTCTGTCGTGCCCAGTTTAATCCGCTGTTTGTTGTTAAAAATACTAAGCCCGAATCACCGGATATATATCCGGTATTTAAATTAATAAAATAAATACTAAGTAATGTCCATACTTGTGCTGATATTGAAATTTTTGTCCAAGTTATCCCGCTATTTGTTGTTTTTAACACAAAAGGTATAATGTCAGTAGAACCATAAGCAACAGAATTTCCTGTTGACCATCCGTTATTGCTATCATAAAAAAATATTGACCATAAATAGTTTTTATTGACTCCGGAATTTTGTTTGTTCCAATTAATTCCTGAATTGATTGTCATTAAAATAGTACCCGAATCTCCTGCAATCCATCCCGTATTATTATCTATAAAAGTCATGGAATACAAATCTGCACCTGTTCCGGATTGAATCATCTGCCAGTCAATCCCATTATTAGTCGTTCTAATAATTCCTCCGTATTTACCCCCACAAATTCCTGTGTTGTCATTAATAAAATTTAAACAATTAAATCTTTTATTTGTAAAATAAGTATTTTCTTTCCAATTCAAACCTCCATCAGTTGTTTTAAGTAATATACCATCATTATATCCTTTAGCTAAAGTTACGGCTGTATTTTGATTTAAAAATTGTATTTTAAGACAATCGAAAATAGTTCCTTTTTCCTGTTGAACCCAATTATTTCCAATATCAGTTGTTTTTATTATTCTTCCGTAATCACCAACCGCGGAAATGTTATTTGAATCTTTGATAAAGAACTTCCAGTACCATTCATCGAGTTCTATATGAACATTTTGTCCGAACCAGTTTAATCCTCCGTTCGTAGATTTTAATATTCCATTTGTTCCAATTGATTGACCGGATGAAACCCATCCTGTATTTTCATTCAGGAATTTTATATCAAATACATAGCCGCTGATTTGCGGATCCGATAAATCTATCCAGTTAATTCCACCATTGGTAGTTTTTCTTACGACTGAATTATTCCCGCAAAGCCAGCCTGTTATTTCGTTTATAAAATAAACCGAATTATAATATTTTATATTATCCCAATATATTTGATTCCAGTTTAATCCTCCATTTGTGGTTTTGATAATTCTTCCAAAGTCATATTCTGCAACATAACCCGTATTTGAATTAATAAATGACATTGTAAAAATTCTTCCTGATATGTTGCTTGTTTGCCTGAACCAGGTATCTCCTCCATCAGTTGTGTGGACAATTACTCCGGTATCTCCTACAGCCCATCCATTAAGGTTATCCGTAAAAATAATTTCAAAAAGATATGAAGAAGTATTTAAAGCAACCTTAAAGAAATTAATTCCGCCATTTGTTGTTTTTAATATATTACCTCCCTCTCCTGCAACGAATCCCGTATATTCATTTAAGAAATAAGTTGACCAGAGATGTTTTTTATCTTCAAACTGCTGGAAATTCCAGTTATTTCCGCCATCTGTTGTTTTAATTATTGTTCCGTCTTCACCGCAAGCCCAGCCTGTGTTTTGATTTATATAATTTATATCATACAAACGGTTTCCCTGTGGAAGTGGATTTTGCCAAACCCATTGCGAGAAGGTTAAAGAAGGAATTAAAAAATGGATATAAAAGGCAAATAACAAAAAACAATATTTGATATTTTTCATAATTAACTCCTTTGAGTATAAATTTATGACTTGACAATATAATGAAATAAAAACAAAATTAAAATACAAATTTTTTCAAACCCTTTAAAAACTGAGGATTTATGCGTAAGTCAAAAGTTCTAATATTATTTTTCTTCTTCTTAATTACCGGATGTTTATTACTTATAAATGGTAATTTGCATTCCGGGAATGCTCCTAATAACAATATTAAAGTATATGTTCGTATTGGGGGCGATCCGGTTGAAGGTGCGTATGTAAGAATCGATGGTCCGGGTTTTCTACAATGTGGAACTACCCCTGCTAATGGAGAACTTCTTTTCCAACCTTCAAGTTCAGGTAATTATACTGCCTGTGCAAGCAAAAACGGTTGGTCTAAAAGTCAATCATTTTATTTAAGTACAAATTATGATGTTTGGCTTTATTTAGAAAATGATAATGGTGCTTGTGTAACCTGTCCCGGTGGGAAATAATGAAAATAAAGATAAAAGAATTTCCTATTGAACTATTGAAATTCTGATTAAACCTTCTCAACAACACTCATAAATACTTTTAAAATTCTTCTTTTAACTACTGGTAAAAATTTCCTAAACTTTCTCAAACAAAAAAGCCATTGAGAATTTCTATTCTCTTTGGCTTTATTTTTTAAGTTTAAGAAATTGTAAATAAATAGGAAACATAAATATTGTCTTATTTTAAAAAAATCAGGAGATGACATTGCCGGCGTCAACTCCTGATTAAATGAATAAATTACCTCTGCTCTACCACGACAGGAAGCGGGATAATTTATTTCAATAACAATAACTTGCTCGTTGCTTTAAAATCTTTTGCCTGGAGCATGCAGAAATAAATTCCGCCCATCATTACTTCAACCACGCCGGGAAAAACGACAACCGCACAGATAATAAACCCATATGGAAGAATTCGGTTATGACAAGTTGTTGGGCTATCGGTGATGACATATGGCAGGGGATCCCCGACAGGAGCACTCGGGGATGACACTTCTCAAATAACAGAAAACAAATAACAAAAAACAAATAACAGAAAGCAGAAAAGAAATCTATAAGAAATAATATTAATTGATTAGAATTAATATTTATTGTAATTTGATAATTATTATGATTTTAAAATGAATGCTAAACAATGCCTATAAATAAATATTTGCAATTATCAGAAGAAGTTAAAACTGCGTTGTCTGAAAATAAACCTGTTGTAGCGCTTGAATCTACAATTATTTCTCACGGTATGCCGTATCCGCAAAATTATGAAACGGCTTTGGAAGTGGAAAATATGGTGAGAACGAATAATGCTGTCCCGGCAACGATTGCTATTGTTAACGGCATTATAAAGGTAGGGCTTGAAAAAAATGATATAGAATTTCTTTCCAAAGATAAAAATATTCTTAAAGCATCGCGGTGTGATATCCCCGTTATAGTTTCTCAAAAATTAAGTGCGGCGACGACTGTTTCTGCTACAATGATTTGTGCAAGTCTTGCATCGATAAAAATATTTGCAACGGGCGGAATCGGCGGAGTTCATAGAAATGTAAATCAGACATTCGATATATCCGCAGACCTGACAGAATTTGGTCAAACAAATATTGCAGTTGTATCCGCTGGTGTGAAATCTATTCTCGATATCGGTCTTACACTTGAATATCTTGAAACTCTCGGCGTTCCAGTGATTGGTTATAAAACGATAGAGTTTCCGGCATTCTACACACGCGAATCCGGATTTAAAGTTAATTACAAATTAGATTCCGCGAATGAAATTGCAGATGTGATAAAAACAAAATGGGATTTGGGTTTGAAGGGCGGAGTGTTGATAGCGAATCCTATTCCTGAAGAATTCTCGATGGATAAAAAAGTGATTGATTATGCGATTGAAAAGGCATTGCGAAAAGCAGATGATAAAGGAATTAAGGGAAAAGATGTGACGCCGTTCTTGTTATCGGAAATAAAAAATATTACCGGCGGATTGAGTCTGAAAGCAAATATACAACTTGTGCTTAACAATGCTAAATTAGCTTCGGAAATTGCAGTCGAAATAGCGAAATAGTGAAGTGCGAAATAGCGAAATAGTGAAGTGCGAAATAGTGAAGTGCGAAAAAGTGAAGTGTGAAATAGCGAAGTTAAGAATATGGAAATTTACAAGCATTTATTTTTTCACGTCTCACGTTTCACGTCTCACGTTAATGCATAGAAAATAATTAATTTATATAATTCATTATCAATTATGTAAAAATCACCGAAACTTTAATTGAAAATATACGTCAAAAAAAGTATATACAATTTTATATAAAATATACTAAAATTTGTTTTAGTTAATAATATTAATTAAAAGGGAAAGGGAACAATAATGAAAAGATTATTTATAATCTTGGTTTTTTCATTCATACTCGCAGTTTCTTCTTTTGCACAGGAGGGAATGTGGCTTCTAAGTCAGCTTGACCAGCTTGATTTGAATAAAAAGGGTTTGCAGATAGAAACAAGTGATATCTATAATAAGGATAAACCTTCCTTATCCAACGCTATTGTTATACTTGATGGGGGCACCGCCTCTTTTGTTTCTTCCGAAGGACTTTTGATTACAAACCATCACGTTGCCTTCACAGCTCTTCAAAGGGCAGCGACTAAAGATAACGATTTAATTACAAACGGATTTCTTGCAAAAAACCGTTCGGATGAAATCACGGCACAAGGTTATCAGGCTCAGCTTCTCGTCGATATGAAAGATGTTACAAATGAAGTTCTCGATGCAGGGAAAAATATTTCCGACATTACCGAAAAAGAAAATGCGATAACGAAGAAAATTATTGAAATGACCGATGCCATTTCGAAAAACAAAGAAGATATAACAGCTAACATTGCTGAAATGTACAATGGAAAACAATACATACTTTTTGTATATAAAACATTTAAGGATGTACGCCTTGTATATTCTCCACCGCTTTCTATCGGAGAGTTCGGAGGTGAAACCGATAATTGGATGTGGCCCCGTCATACAGGTGATTTTTCGTTTCTGAGAGTTTACGCCGCTCCTGATGGAACAGGAAAAGAATACAGCCCCGATAACGTTCCATACAAACCGAAGGTGTGGCTCAAGGTTGCCAAAGATGGTCTGAAAGAAGGAGATTTTACTTTCATTCTCGGATATCCGGGAACTACAACCCGATACCGGACATCAAATTCAGTGGATTGGAACCAGAATGTTAACTATCCTTTCTCAATTAAAAATTTCAGGGAAATCATTGATCTGTCTCTGAATTTAACAAAAAATGACAATGAAGGAAGAATTAAAGTATCGAGTTTAGTAAAAGGATTATCAAATGGAATGAAAAACTATGAAGGTAAGGTAGCAGGAATGAAAAAAACAAATTTCCTTCAGAAGAAAAAAGATTTCGAAAAAGAATTTTCTTCCTGGGTTAACAAAGACCAGGGCAGAGTATCAAAATACGGCGATATATTTAAGATTGACGATGAACTTTATGGCAACCTGGCAAAAACCAAAGACAGAGACCTCGTGTTCGGAATATTTCAAGGTCTTGCAAGCACACAATTGGGCATTGCAATGCGCATCTATGGAATTAAATATCAACTTGAAAAGCCTGAAAGTGAAAGATTACCGGGTTTTACAGAAAAAGGTTTACAGGAAACATTTAATAATCTGGAATATGCATACGCTAATTATTTTGAGCCCGTCGATAAAGCTTTATTAGTTCGTGCGTTAAAAATGGCAAACGAACTTCCGCAGGACCAGAGAATAAAAGGACTGGAATATGTTTTCAATGATAAATCCAAAACGATTGAACAATTTGTTGATGATGCTTTTAATACATCAAAACTTAAAGATGTAGAGTACACAAAGGGAATGGTAAAATTATCTGTTAAAGAACTTGAAGCGTTAAATGACCCGTTCATAAAAATGGTGGCAAGTATGAATCCGGAAAATAATGAAATTCAGATGAACGGATTAGTTTTCAATGCAAAAGTTACAGATTTACGAAAAAGATATATAGACGGACTCTTTGAATGGAAAGGAACAGGAATGTATCCCGATGCAAACCGTACATTGCGCTTTACTTCCGGAAATATAAAAGGTTACAGCCCTGCTGACGGAGTAATGTATTCTCCATTTACAACTTTAAAAGGCGTAATTCAAAAAAACACGGGAGAAGAACCTTTTAATGTTCCGGATAAATTAACAGAATTATATAATAAAAAAGATTATGGCAGATGGGAAGACCCAAACCTGAAAGATGTACCTGTTGCATTTACTCATCAGTGCGATATTACGGGCGGAAACAGCGGAAGCCCTGTAATGAATGCTAAAGGCGAATTAATCGGATTAGCTTTCGACGGAAATTATGAAGCTATGATTAGTGACTGGCAATACGATTATGATTTACAGCGTGTTATATCCGTTGATATAAGATATGTATTGTTTGTTACTGAAAAATTTTCTAACGCCGGTTTCATTTTGAATGAAATGGGATTGTCTCATCCGAACTGATGAATGTGAAATAATGATTATATGTGTCGGGATCCCTAAAGTACAGGAGACTCCCCGACACAATAAAACTGATATTTAATAACAATGCCCCGGAAAAAAATTCCGGGGCATTATTTTAAAATTATTTAATCTCAAAAGGGCACGGGTTTGAAAAAATATTTAATATGATTTAATTATTTTTTTTCGAGATTAGGGTAATCTCTGACAAGAGCGTCAGTATGACCGCGTAAAAATGATCCCCACTTTTTGAACATTTCCTCGCGCTTCGATTTGTCAGGGTAAGAAGCAGCTACTATATCATCGAATTTTTTGTCCGCCGCAACCCATGCGTCCATATCTTTATATTCGGATACCAGGCATACATTCCAGCTTGGACCGTTCAGATGTCTGAATATCTTCGTACTTAAAACATATTCATTTTGCATATCCATTGGTTTTAATTCCTTTTCATACATATCCATAAAATCGCTTATCTGGTCATAACCAATCGAAATAAATGTCATTTCAAATACATGATTGGTTGATTTGTCCTGTGAATAAATATTAGCCGATGCCAGTAAAATCAGTATTATAACTAAAGTAGTGTTTATAATTTTTGCTTTCATTGTTTCTCTCCTTCTATTTTTAATTTTAATAGTGCCCTTTGAAATTAGTGATTTAATACAACAAACCATTGTTTATTAAAGTTTTCGGTCAAAACGAAAAGAATTAGAATCAGCCAAAAAGTGTGTCAAAATTTTCATATACTATTTTCATCTTTGAATATAAATAAGCATAATGTTAAATTGTAATAATAAGGTTTTGCTTTCCAATTATATTCCTTTGAGGAAATCAGGATTTAGAATATTCAAAATCTAATTCTTTTATGATTACGGAGTGATTAAAAACAAAATTGAAATAAAATACAGGCATTGGATGAGAACTTATATTTGCTCAAAAATATTTATTATAAACAATTTAAAACATTTATGAAAAAACAATTATTTTTATCGGCATTAATATTAATCTTTACATTTTTATTAGTTCAGAGCAGTTTACCGCAGGAATTAACTACTGTAAAAATTAATCCCGCTACTGAGGTAAAAAACCAGGGCAAGAGCGGAACGTGCTGGTGCTTTTCGGTTTTATCAATTTTAGAATCCGAACTTTTGAAAAGAGGAGTCGAACATCCCGACCTTTCCGAATTATATATTGTAAGAAATATATATATCGAGAAAGCTAAAAATTATATCCTGAGACAGGGATTCACTCGCTTTAGCGAAGGTGCATTCGGTCACGATGTTTTTCCCGCAATCGAAAAATACGGAATCGTTCCATTGAGCGTTTATCCGAATGTTGCCCCGGGTGATACAATGAATCATATGGGATTCGACGAAATGCTGAAAAAATTTCTTGACAGTGTTCTGGTTAGAGTCCCGATATCACCGGACTGGGAACAAAACTACGTAAAAATGCTCGATGATAAATTCGGCAAGCCGCCCGAAAAATTCAGCTACAACGGAAAAGAATATACTCCTATCGAATTTGCACAAAAAGTATTGAAATTCACAGGCGATGATTTTATCGGTTTAACATCTTTCACGCATCATCCGTTTTATAAAGCTTTTAACGTCGAAGTGCCGGATAATTATTCCGGAGGACTTTTTTACAATGTGCCGATAGAGGAATTAATAGAAGCGGCTGAACATGCCGTTATGAATGATTATACGGTTGGCTGGGATGCGGACGTGTCAAACAAATTTTTCAATCAAAGAACCGGCTGGGCAATGAATCCAAAGGATAAAAAAGATTTGAAAGGAATCATTAATCCGGATGATGAAGAAATTCCTTATTCACAAAAAACACGACAGGAACTTTTTGAAAACCTGACTACACAGGATGACCACCTGATGCATATCGTTGGATTAAAAAAATCAGAAGGAGGAAAAGATTTTTTCTATGTGAAAAATTCATGGGGTACTATGGGACCATTTCTTGGTTACATTAATGTTTCAGAAACATATTTTGGTATTAATACAATAACGATTGTTCTTCCCAAAAGTGCTTTGAGTAAGGAATTGAAAGCAAAATTGAATATACGCTAAGTTCGTCAAGTTTGTCAGGTTTATCAAGTTTGTCAAGTTCATCAAGTTTATCAAGTTATCAAGTTTGTAGAGTTAACTTTAGTAAATTTATAAAGTTTATTATGTTCGTAAAATTATAATAAATACTCTCATTCCCAATCCCCGATTGGGAATGTGCTCTGTTCTTATTTCTTGTTAAATAAATTAACAAAATTTAATATGAAAAAAATAATTTTTCTCAGCTTTGTAATATTTTTTACTATAACAACTCTATCGTCATTTGCACAAACGAACAAACTTCGCTTCGGATTAAAATACCAGATAAAAAGTTTGAATTATGAATTTGTCGACGACGTTCCGAATCATAAAATGGGAGTATCACACGGAGTCGGTCTCGCTTATATGAAAGACGGCAGCCAGGCGAATGTAAATGTATATTTTGTTTTTGATTATACAGATGGTAATGGAAATTTTATCGAAAATTATGTGGTTCAAATGAGTGACGTTTCAAAAATATCTATCAAAGCTGATGGTACTTCGTTTGGCAGTGCAGATGACCCGATGTTTAATGCAAATGTTACGATTATGAGTGGAACCGGGGAATACGAGGGAATAAAAGGAAAAGGAAAGATGACCGGTAACAGGCGTTCACAACTGGACGATAAAGCAACCGTTAATCTTACTTTCGAATTAGAATACACTTTAAAAAACCAATAAATTTCTTAATCAAATTATTTTAAAAATGAAATTCATAATCCGGACTTATTTATTTTTATTTTTAGTTTTGTCTATAACTTCATGTACAGAAAAGAACAAATCGAACCAGCAAACACAAACAAATCAATCCCCGGATAATAAAAAAATTGACGTAGTACAGCCTGAAGACGTAGTAACTCCCCCGAATTTACCGCCATTGGGAAAATGGATGTATACTTCAGAAAAGAAATATTCGGATTGGCTTGGAGAAAAATTAAACGGGAAAACACTCAGAGAACCTGTTAATATTGTAATTGTGGATAGTATTTCAAAGTCGGCGGATGATGCAAAAAACCTGTTAATTAAAAATTTTAAACTTGCGGGATTTGAAATCAGAAGCGGTCATTCGGGAGGCTATCTTGGTTTTATTGAAAAAATGCTTTATACTCAGTTACCTGATAAACCGGATCATGCTTTTGCAGATAAACCTTTCGAAGAAGATAATAACCACGGAAGAATATTCGGTCCGTGTTTAATAAACGGAGTTTATTATTTTACAGGTGCGTTCAGCAGGGAAAAAGTAGTTGTAAATATTCCAGTACATCAATTTGTATCTTTTAATGCGGCAAGAATTCAATTGTCTGAAAACCTGAATACAAATTCAACCTATAAATTTGCCGGAAAAGTAGACATGAAGAACAGACTTGAGACGGAATCAATAACGACCGGCGATTGCGATGGCAAAGCGATTTTATTATCAGCGGCTAAATAAAAATTCCGATGCCGGTTTAAAAATTAATTTTGATTTATCACCTCAGATATAAAACAGAGCTATAATAATATTCTATTTTAGCATCAGGTATATTTAAATTAAACCGGTCCTGTAAGAATTCAGTAATATTCAGTGGATTATTCATCTTACAAAACCGGATAATTAATAAATTTTAATAACATCACAATTAATTCTTAAAACCTGCATCGGAAAACATATTAATTCGAAACACGTATGTTCACAGAGCACATAAAAAAAATATTATTCTTCTTAATTAATCTCTGTTAATTTTCCGGTTACCTCTTCTGTTCTGATTGTTTTTCTGCATATCTTGCATCATCGAACTGTATTTATCATATTGGTCGGAAGTCAGTATGATTTTCATTTTTCCATCGAGTTCGTTTCTTGCATTTTGAATAGCCGTTTTTGTTTCGTCATTATTATCTTTGAAATTTCTTAACATTTCCATCGAACTGAAGAAACTCTGATAAGCCTGAAAAACAAGGCTATCCTGTCCGTCTTTAAAGGATAATTTATCATTCAGCCTGTCTGTCATTTCACGGGCTCTTACATCGGGAGTTTTATTATTATAGTCACCACTTTGCGAATAACTAATGCCTGTAATAAA
The DNA here is from genome assembly GCA_003135995.1 of Ignavibacteriota bacterium. GTDB lineage: Bacteria > Bacteroidota > Ignavibacteria > Tepidaquicellales > Tepidaquicellaceae > FEN-1257. Next base: position 13,452 of record PNBM01000195.1, read on the forward strand.
TAAACATATTACGGGAATCAGAAGAATAATTTTTTTTATTTTCATATATTTTTTAATAATACTTGATATTTAGACAATAAAGATAGAGAATAGTTTATAAAAAATTTATTGATTTGTGTAAAAAAATTGTAAATAAATGTAACCTTCTTCAACATTTAATATTGGATATTGAATATGCTTTTTTAGTAATTGATAAAAACCAAATCTTTGTATAATTTATAAACAGATTCCCATAATAACCATTATCATTTTGATGTGACTTTTTGATAATACAGACATTATGTGCATACCATAATTATTCTTTTCTTTTCAAAAGTTTTAACTGTTTTATATAATTATATTTTAAATTCTAATATTTAATTTCAACGGAGGGAGTTAATAATGAAAAAATCAGTTTTACTGCTTTTCCTGTTTTTATTTTCAAATTTTTGTTTAGCTCAGTGGCAAACAAATGGTCCTTATGGCGGAGTGACTCAATGCCTGACCGTAAACGGTTCGAATATTTATGTCGGTACTCTCGCAAGCGGAATATTTGTTTCAACGGACGGAGGTTCAAATTGGAATGCCTGTAATAACGGCATAAGTAACCTTAATATTTATTCTCTTGCCTCAACAGGTTCTACTGTCTTTGCAGGAACTTACGGCAGCGGTCCTTATAAAACCACAAACAACGGTGCGAACTGGGTACCGGTAAATACAGGTATTTCCACCGCGCAGGTATGGTCTTTGGCTTTCAGCGGAACAAATCTTTTTGCTGGAACGTACGGCGGTGTTTATCTTTCAACTGATTACGGCACAAGCTGGACAAACAAAAGCTCGGGAATCACAAATTTATCTATACGTTCCGTCACGGTAAACGGAGGTAATGTTTATGCAGGCTCTTATGGCGGAGGTGTATTTTTGTCAACTGATAATGGTGATAGCTGGAATTTGGCAAGTTCGGGCTTGACTTCTCTGAATATTAATACGGTGAACTCCCTTGGCTCAACAATTTTTGCGGGCACAATTAATGCCGGAGCTTTTATGTCTACTAACAACGGGGCGAACTGGTCAGCAAGTAATAACGGTCTTTCGGCTACTAATATTTTTTGTTTCGGTGTAAATTCGCCGAATATTTTTGCAGGCACAATATCGGGAGTATTTTTCAGTACAAACAGCGGAACGAGCTGGTCTAATGTGACAACAGGATTGACTATGGTAAATGTACGTGCCATTAATTTCATAGGTAGTAATGTGTTTGCAGGAACGTACGGCGGAGGCGTGAATAAATCGACAGATAATGGTACGACATGGTCTGCATCGAGTGCGGGATTAAATAATTGTTATGTCTATGGAATGACTGCTTCAGGTTCTGTTATTTATGCAGGCACGTGGAGTAACGGTATTTATATTTCTACNNTATTTCTACTAACAATGGTGCAAGCTGGTACAATTCGATAAACGGAATGACAAACACAAATGTAAATGCTTTTGCAATAATTGGTTCGAATGTTTTTGCAGGTACTCTCGGTGGTGTTTTTATGACAAGTAATAACGGTGCGAACTGGGCTGCAAAAAATTCGGGATTAACGAATTTATATGTAAGTGCACTTACAGTTAACAATGGTAATTTGTATGCGGGAACAAATGCCAGTGTTTTTAAATCTACGAATAACGGTACAAGCTGGACTTCATCGGGCACGGGAATCACAGCATCATCAGTATGGTCTATGGCTTCGGGCGGAAATTATATTTTTGCAGGTACAAGCAATGCAGGAGTTTTCGTTTCTACTGATGACGGTGCGAACTGGATTGCGGCAAATACCGGTTTGACAAATCTCGTAATCCGGGCGTTAGGTTTTAACGGTTCTAACCTTTACCTTGGAACCGGCGGCGCGGGTGTTTATAAGTCGACTGATTATGGTGCGAACTGGACAGCGGTAAATGATGGCATAAATACTTCGCAAAATGTTTGCGCATTTTCATCTTCCGGGAATTATGAATTTGTCTCAACTTATGGCGGAATTTATCTCACGTCAAACTTTGGAACTAACTGGACTAACATAAATAGTAATCTTAATAACCCGATGGGATATTCTTTGACAGTAAACGCACCCAACATTTATCTTGGCTGCGGACCGGGTGTGTGGACAAGACCATTAACACAGGTCGGAATAAAAAATATTTCAAATGGAGTTCCGGCTGAATATGAATTAATGCAAAATTATCCGAATCCATTTA
>PNBM01000031.1 GCA_003135995.1 Ignavibacteriota bacterium
CTCTCGTTTGTAATGCCATTTTTCCGAGAATGTTTATGTGTGTAATTCGTTAATAGAAATTCTTTATTTTAGATATTAATGTCAAGTAATAAATTTTTTCTTAATTTTCAGACTCTCATGAAAAAATGTTTCAAATTTCCGCGTAACTCATTTTGTACTTAATAAAATATACGTTTGCTAACACTTAATCCAGAAGGGAGTTCAATTCAGGTTCTCCAAAAAAAATCAGGTTGGTCAATAGCCAATTAATTTTCACACCGGTTACATGGACTGTTACAAACCTCGTTTTTGTTCTGTTTCTAAAGCTTTTTTCCCGACTGCTTAACTCTTGCGTCACTTTAGAAATTGAATATTTTGAAGATAAAATTTAAAATAAACCCCCGCCAAATTTTATGAATCTCTTCCATCGGCGTGAGACGAATGGTGCATAACCCGGTTGGNNCTTGGAAGATTCGATGCATCGAAATCAACAATATATGTTCCAGGTGCTTTTTGTTCGTTCACAAGTGTTTTGATTTCTCTGCCAAGTATGTTATATATCTTTAACGTTACATAACTATTTTTAGGAATATCATATTTTATTTTTGTCGTCGGATTAAACGGATTTGGATAGTTTTGTGATAGTGAATATTTATCCGGAACATTATTAATAATATTTTTTTCTCCACTCACTAACTGTGTCACAAAGCAAATATTCGGTCTTGTAGCCTGAACGGTACCGGTATTAATATCAACACAACCATCGCCAGTTGGTAAATCAATATGATTGTGAAATGTCATATTCGGAGCGACTGATGAATATACGGTTGAATTATTTGTGAATGTGCTGTTGTTATAACAGATTTCAATCAGCAGATTGTTCACTCCATTCCAATAAAATGGTGTTGTCATGTTTATATACTGCAATCCTGTACCCGGAACCTGGTAAGTTCCGCTGTATGCAGTAGTCCAACCCGAATTCGTGAATGAGGTTAAAGATGATAATGAAGTATACTGAAATTTTACGTTAAAACCATTCATCACAATGGAATTTGCAACTGCAACAGTAAAACCGATTTTGTAAATATTGCCGGGAATTACCCCGCCGTTAAGAAGTTCGCTTGCTGTGAAAAGAATATCTGTCCTGGAATCGTCATAATATGTATAAAAAGGATAACCGACCACTGTGGTTTCGGAACCTACACAGGAGCTTTCAAATCCTGATGCTTTAAGAATCGTTCCCAAATCACCCGTTGCGAATCCATTAAGCATTCCCGGAAGAAAATTGACAAAGTTCAGGTTATTAGTTGTGTAATTTTCAACTATCCAGTTAGAGCCACCGTCAAATGAGTGAATAATAGTTCCTGCATTTCCTACGGCATAAATAACACTTAAGTTTTCGGCATAAATACTCCTGAGTTTTGTTGCAATACCGGTATTTAATTTAGTCCAGTTCTGTCCTCCGTTTGTCGTTTTGTAAACTCTGCCGCTGTCACCGCAAACGTAACCTATAGTCGATGTTATAAAATAAATGGATGCTAAGGTATCATTTGATACGTATGAATAATTAAAAGTTGCTCCTGAATTTGTTGTATATTGAACATATCCCCAAGTAGAACATCCCCAACCACGCAAGTCATTCATGAAAAATATTTTTGCATCATATCCGTACATTTTTATTAGAGTAAACCAGTTGTCTCCGCCGTTAGTAGTTTTTTGAATATTTCCATAGCGGTCTCCAAGGAATCCGACTGTAGATGAAGTGAAAGTGATTGATACCGGAGCATAACCGGCAGCAGTTAATTTCGATACCCAGGTATTGCCTCCGTCAGTTGTTTTATAAAGATTGTAGTCCTCGTTTCCTACAAATCCTGTTTCGCTATCCTGGAAAAAAACACAATAATTACGGGAAACAACAGGGAAATTTTTTATGACCCATGTTTGTCCGGCGTTGGTAGTTTTAAGNNATTATTACCTACAGCATAGCCGGTATTAGCATCAACGAAATATATACCGTTCAGATTTTCGTACGTTCCGCTATATTGCAGGTTCCAGATAATCTGGGAATTTGCATTAGAAGATAAGAAAAGCATTAAGATGAAATAGTAAATGATTTTTTTCATATTATTAAATTTTAAATTTATAAAGAAAAAAATTTGTAGAGCTTTTCAGACCGAATGATATTTATAGAATTTTGCATGACTATAAAATCATTTAAATTCAATAAAATATATAGATAATAGTAACTATAAATTATTAAATAAACAAATTATAATTTAAGTTACTGCTTGTTAGTTGGAAGAAAAATCGATAATCTAAAAGACAGATAACATTCCCAAGCTGGAGCGTATCACGTACTCGCTCATATATTTACTAACAGCGCACAACTACCAAAATTTTATCAATCTCTTCCCATCGGTATGAGGCGGATGTGATAAAACCCGGTTGGCTATTTCTTATGTGCGAAAAAAAAAGCTGGTACTGGCAGATCGGAATCTCAAATTTACAATAGATGCGACTTTATGGACGAGCATTAAATAAATGGAGATGCTATCATCTCAGAACCTTTTACTAAGAAATAGCAAATAATCCCAACAA
>PNBM01000302.1 GCA_003135995.1 Ignavibacteriota bacterium
GTATAGATATACGCCGCTCGATAAATTCATTTTCCCGAAATCTATTACAGACTTATATGTCCCAACTTCCAGAAAATTGTTATTATATAATTTTAACACTTCCTTACCCGTGATGTCATATATTATAAGATTCACATAACTTTTGTTTCTGACATCGAATATTATTGTAGTAGCAGGATTAAACGGATTTGGATAGTTCTGATATAATTTATAATAAACCGGCAGATTCAAATTTAAGCTGTCTATCCCCGTATATATAATTGGTCCGCCACCATTCATGGTTTTCATCATATTTGTAATATTCCATCCCGCATATACGTTTGATGTATCTAATGCAAAAATTACACCCGCATAAGCTGCAGTTACCTGTTTACCATAAGTCTGAAAAAAATTAATCGTTTTAATAAGAGAATCTTCAGTTCCCAAAGTCAACCACATTTTATTATTATCACCTATTCCGATTCGTGAATTTAATGAGGCAAATTCAGAATGATGTGTCCAATTAAATCCGCCATTCGTTGTTGTACTGAAACAACTTAATCCCCTTGTAATTATTCCTTTTGCTGTATCGATAAAATAAATATCATATCCATCCTGACAGTTACCACCAAGATTACTATTTATTAATATCCAATTATTACCCGAATTTGTTGTTCTCCACAATATATTTGCTTTAAACGTCCATCCCCAATATTCCCCATTTACTTTGTTTTTCAAAAAGAAAATTCTATCAAGACTCGATGAACTTGCTGTATATTGTCTTAGCCAGCTATTTCCTCCGTCATTCGTTCTCCATACCCCGCCCCACATCCCGTCACCGCCACATGTCCAGCCCGTGTCTTTGCTGACGAAAAAGATGTCCTGATATACATTTCCTGTCGTAAATATGGCATTCCAGTTTAAACCACCGTTCGTACTTTTCGATATTTGATTACCACCAATGTTTAAAGCTATCCCAAATGTATCATTAAAAAAATTAAATATGAGTACTTGCTGTGAAATTAATATATTCCAGTTTTGTCCGCCATTTGTGGTTTTTATTAATCTACAAGTGGAACTGATATTGTTTAAAAGAGTTATCCATCCTGTATTAACATTCAAAAACTGCATATCAAATACTTTCCCGCTATCAGGCAAATCGGGAAGTTTAAACCACTGAGAGTATGAATTACTCTGAAATGAGAAAAACATAAAAAAGAATAGAGCAATAATTTGTAGATTTTTTTTCATAACTTCTTATTAGAGTTTATGATGAATATTGATATAATCTAAAATAATTATTATTCAAAAGCAACTTAAATTAAGCTAATGTGTGATAATTTAATATTAGAAATAAAATGATAATACTGGTTTAATAAGAAATACTTAATCCATTGTAAGTCTTCAAAACCTTCTGGACAACTTCAGGTTAAAATTAAGAGATAGTTTTTACATATTCGAGTTTGTTATTTGATTTAACAATACTACCCACCAATTTTATCAATCTCTTCCATCTTCTTAATGCAAATGGTGTATAATACGGTTGGTTGTTTCTTTTTACAAATAAAAAAAAGCCGGAAGAAAAAAAAACTCCCGGCCTGGAATATAGAATTTAACTGAATCTTTATTTCAACAAAATCATCTTCTTCGTCTCGCTGAAGCCATCAGTCGTTAATCTATAAAAATAAACTCCGCTNNATCATCTTCTTCGTCTCGCTGAATCCTTCCGTTATTAGTCTATAAAAATAAACTCCGCTTGGATATTCATTTCCGTTCCATTGTGTTTCATAAGTCCCGGGATTAAATTTATCATCTATCAAAGTTGAAATTTCTTTGCCAGTGACATCAAAAACTTTTAATATTACATCGTTTGTTTTTGAGACATTAAATCTAATATTAGTAAAAGGATTAAATGGATTTGGATAGTTATTATATAGATAGAATATCTCAGGAATTTCTTCATCTATCCTTGAAATAAAAACAGTTCCTCCATTAGTAGTTTTTAAAATCAAACCATTTAATCCCACCGTCCATCCAACAAATGAGTTGACCATATGTGTTGATATTAAGAGTTGGGAAGGAACGCTATATTGTTGAATCCAATTTATTCCACCATTCGTTGATTTTAAAATTTTTCCATCATAACCGGATACCCAGCCAGTATTGGAATTTGTGAAATAAATCGAATTTAAGATTGAAGAAACCCCGGTATTATATTGAATCCAATTATTTCCACTGTTTGTTGTCTTAAAGACATTTCCTCCATCTCCGGTTGTCCATAATACATTAATATCATTTAAATACAGCGATGCTAATCTTCCATTGCCTCCATTTAATTGGCTAAACCAATTCAATCCTCCGTTTGTGGTCTTGATTATAGAATTAGCCCCATAACCAACTGACCAACCTGTATTAATATCATTGAAACGAATAAAGTATAAACCGGAAGCTAGTGAATTTGTATTTAATTGTATCCAATTAATTCCACCGTTAGTAGTTTTTATTACAGTCCCAGAATTACCTGAAATCCAACCCGTAATTTCGTTCAGAAAATATACGGAATATAAAGAAATATTTACAGGACTTTGAATCAATGTCCAATTATTACCACCATTATTTGTTTTTAATGTTTTTCCATTATCTGCAGAAATCCAACCTGTATTAGCATTTATAAAAAATACCGAATATAAGAAGTCTGTTATATTACTCGATTGTATATTCCAATTTATTCCACCATTATTTGTTTTTAAAATTGTTCCTGTTGCACCTATAGTAAATCCAATGTTTTCTGATGGAAAGAATACAGATTGTAATTGATTATTTGTACCACTGCTTTGTACAATCCATTGGGATAACAATACATTATTTAAAAATAATATAAAAAATACTACAAAGATAGTTTTCATTTTTTCTTTTTAATTTAAATATTTTAATAAAATTTAATTCTATTATCTTAATTAAATTCAATTATCTTACAAAAATCAAAAACTATAAATACAGGAATGTTCGGCTATTTAACTTATTAACAATTTACGAAATAATCAAGAAGATAATTATCCAAAGATTAATGTTAATTTTTTTACCGCTTCTAACAGGTCTGGCTAAGCATAAAAAAGCAGATATTACCCTGCTTAAAAACTAATTGGATATTTAAATTTATTTAATTAAAATCATTCGTTTTGTTTCTCTATAATTATTTGCTTCAAGTCTGTAAAAATATACTCCGCTCGGATAATTAGTTGCGTTAAATGTTATTTCATAAGTACCCGGTGATTGTTTTTCATCTACTAACGTTTCCACCTCCCGGCCAATTTCATCAAAAATTACAATTTTTACTAAACCGGTTTTAGGAATTTCATATCGAATGTTTGTCGACGGATTAAACGGATTCGGNNGGATTCGGATAGTTTTGCTCCAGTGAAAATGATGGTGGTATTTCAGTAATTATATAATTTGTTCCGTTTATTACTTCTGATAAAACCCTGCGCCAAACGGCATTGCTATATGTGCCAGCGAATATGTAATTGTTAGCTATTAATAAACTATAAACCGGCGGAATATAATTGTAGCCCTGGTTTATAGTTGTCCAGTTTGCACCGTAATTTGTTGAAAGATATACTCCCTGGGTACCGGATGTATTATTTTCTGTTCCGGCAAAAATATTATTTC
>PNBM01000260.1 GCA_003135995.1 Ignavibacteriota bacterium
GTTAATGCTTTTTGCACACCCGGAGGTTATGTATATGTTTATACCGGTTTGATGAAATTCATAGATAACGAAGCAACTCTTGCCGGAGTTGTAGGACATGAAATAGCGCACGCCGAAAGAAGACATATGACACAAAGGCTTACGTCATACTATGGAGTAAGCATGGCATTAAATATAGTTCTCGGAACCAATCCTAACGCCGTAGCAGATATAGTTGCAAATTTATTTGTCGGACTCGGATTTCTTGCAAACAGCAGGTCGGATGAAGAAGAAGCGGATAACTATTCCATAAAATATTTGTCAACTTCAAAATATTATCCTGGTGCAATAACATATTTCTTCGATAAAATTTCGGATGAACAGAAAAAAAAGGGACAAACACCCGGAAGCTTGGACAGACTTTTATCTACACATCCGCTTCCTCAGGATAGAATAGATAATGTAAAATACCAGCTAAGTATTTTGAAAAACAAACCTGACCCTACAAAAGGTTTGAACACTGAACAATACCAATTAATTAAACAGAAACTGCCTTAATAATGAAAATAATGAATAAAACTTTAATATATGCAGTCATTTTATTTTTTACAATTATTCAGATTTCAATTTCACAGGGAAAGAAAATTGATATAACTGATAATGATTATAAATTTAAACTGACTTTGCCCGATAGCTGGGTGAAAATGAAATATGAAGAAACAAAAAATCATGACGGAATTTCTTACGTTTATAATAATAAAAAAGATTCGACCATTACCTGCATGATTATGTCATTTAAAGTGCCTGAATCAAAAGATATAAACGATTTTATATACGTTCTTGAACTGGATGCTTCTTTAAATATTCCTCAGAGGAATTCCGATTTTACTAATTTCGATTTTGGAAGCTATGACGGGAAATATGCAATATATAAAGATTTGCAGTCTACTGAACTTATTTATTATATAAGAACAAAAAATGATAACAGTAAAAGTAATTTTGTCTATATGCTGAGATTTATTACGACAAATTATAATAAAAAAGTAGAGCAGTCATTTAAAGATATTGCAGGCACTTTCCAGCTAATAGACTAAAAAAATATTTTCTCTCTTTTTCCCCGTCAGAGGGAATCAATACGTTTCCCCCCTTGAAGGGGGAGTGAATACTTTTCCCCCTTTGAAGGGGGGCTAGGGAGGATGATTTGTTTACTTCTTAGTTTCATATACTTTAGTTTCTAACTTCTCTAACTTCTTTAACTTCTAAAACTCCTCATCTCAAATATGGATTATTCCTCTTTTCCTCTCCAATTGTAGTATCCTCAAGATGTCCCGGATATAATGCATAATCATTATTACAAAGAACAAATAATTTGTTGTTAATTGAATTCATCAAAATATCATAATCTCCGCCCGGCAGGTCAGTCCTTCCTATCGAATCTTTAAATATCAAATCACCGCAGAAAATTTTTTTGTCATCGTGATTCACTATACAAATACTTCCCGGAGTATGACCGGGAGTATGAATAAATTCAATTTTATTTTTTCCTATTTCCAGAATTAAATCTTCAGTAATAAATTTATCGGGTTGCGGTGAAGGCTCAATATCAATACCGTACCTTTTTCCTTGCTCTTTCGAACGCTCAAGGAGAAACAGGTCTTCTTTATGAATTAAAAGAGGTGCTTCAAAACTATTTTTTGCAAAACGATTTCCTAATATATGGTCTATATGACCGTGAGTGTTGATAATATATTTTATCTTAATATTATTTTTTGATACAAAAGATATTAATTCGTTCCGGTCATCGGGGGTATAAACTCCCGGGTCAATTAATATTGCATCAAATGTTATATCATCGTAATACAAATAACAATTCATCTGAAATGGGTTAACAATAAATTTTTTTATTTTCATTAATATATAAATTGATTTTACCTTTTAGTTTAAATAATTTTAATATTTTACATTTGGAAAGCAATAGCAAAATTAAAGTAATCGGTACAAACCGAAAAGCAAGTTTTCAATATGAAATATTGAACAGGTATGAAGCCGGTTTAGTGCTTCTCGGTACCGAAGTGAAAGCGTTAAGGGAAGCGAAGGTTAACCTTCAGGATGCCTATGGGAAATTTATTGGTAACGAATTCTGGCTGGTAAATGCGCATATTAGTGAATATAAGTTTGGAAACCTGAACAACCATGAACCTTTGAGAAACAGGAAACTGCTCTTATCAAAAAGAGAACTCAGGAAAATAAAATCGAAACTGGATGAAAAAGGATTGACGATGGTGCCGACGAAAATATATTTTAAAGACTCGCTCGTTAAAATTGAAATGTGCCTGGCAAAAGGGAAAAAATTATACGATAAAAGAGAATCTATTAAATTAAGAGAAACAGAAAGGAAATTAAAGAGGTTTTGAAGATGTCCGGAAATTTAAATGAACAGATGGATGTAATCAGAAAAGGAACTGTTGAAATAATTCCTGAGGAAGATCTCATCCGTAAAATCGAAAAATCTATAAAAAATAAAACTCCACTCAACATTAAACTCGGATGTGACCCGTCTAAACCTGATTTACATATAGGTCACTCGGTAGTATTAAATAAACTCCGTGAGTTTCAGGATTTCGGACATATTGCAATTCTTATTGTCGGAGATTTTACAGGGATGATAGGGGACCCGAGCGGCAAAAAGAAAACACGTCCGCAGTTGACATTTGAACAAACACGTGAAAATGGAATTTCCTATTTTGAGCAAGCTGCACATATACTTGATAAGGAAAAGACAAGAATTGTGTATAATTCCGAATGGCTTGGTAAAATAGATATTCATAAATTAATAAATATTTTAAGCAAATTTACCGTACAGAGAATTCTTGAACGTGATGATTTTACGAAAAGACTTAAGGAGCAGCAGGAAATATCCTTGCATGAAATGCTTTACCCGATAATGCAGGGCTACGATTCGTTTGCCATAAATTCCGATGTAGAACTCGGCGGAACAGACCAGAAATTTAATAATCTCATCGGAAGGGATATGCAGAAACGGTTCGGACAGGAACCGCAGGTTGTAATCTTAATGCCCTTACTCGAAGGAACGGATGGCAGTGAAAAAATGAGTAAGTCCCTGAATAATTATATCGGAATTACAGAAGAGCCGAAAGAGATATTCGGAAAAACAATGAGCATTCCGGATAAACTGATTTATAAATATTTTGAACTCGCAACAAGAATTTCGCGTCAGGAATTAAATAAGATAAAAATCGAACTGAATACTCCCGGTATTAATCCGCGTGATTTAAAAAGAAGGCTTGGTTTTGAACTTGTTAAACTTTATTATAACGAGGATATTGCAAATACTGCGGTGGATGAGTTTGATAAAATATTTATAAAAAAAGAAAATCCGGATAATATTCCCGAATATGTGCTGAGGGAATACAGCATTAAACTGGTAAATCTTATAGTGCTTACAAAATTAAGCGATTCCAATGCGAGTGCAAGACGATTAATCGAACAGGGCGGCGTTGCAATAGATGGAGAAAAAATTCATGATATTAATTACGTCGTAAAACAGGGACAGGAATTTATACTTAAAGTCGGTAAGAGGAAATTTTTAAAAATTAAAAGTATTTAATTAAATAACAGAATAAGGAGAAAAATAAATTGTTTAAACCGTCTAAAATATTTTTTACGAAAGGTGTCGGAAGACATAAAGATTATTTGCAATCATTCGAGTTGGCGCTTCGCCATGCGGGAATTGAAAAATTTAATCTTGTAATGGTATCGAGTATTTATCCGCCGGGATGTAAAAGGGTTACAAAAGAGCAGGGAGTTTCTTTAATCGAGCCCGGACAAATTACTTTTTGTGTAATGGCAAGGAATTTCACAAATGAGCCAAACCGACTAATCGCATCTTCTATCGGAGTTGCACTTCCATCTGATGATAGTCATTACGGGTATATATCCGAACACCATCCTTTCGGAGAAACTGAAAAGATAGCCGGTGATTATGCAGAAGATTTAGCCGCTACAATGCTTGCAACAACTCTTGGTGTAGAATTTGAATCTGAAACTGCCTGGAATGAAAGGGAACAGGTTTATAAACAAAGCGGAAAAATATTTAAGACTTTTAATATTACTCAATCAGCCGAAGGTGATAAAAATGGATTGTGGACAACTTCTATTGCCTGCGCTGTCCTTCTGCCGTAATATAATTTATTAATTTAATCATTTTTTCCCCTCTCCTCCCAGGAGAGGGGTAGGGGTCGAAAATTCATTAGTAATAATATAGAATCAAAATAATTTAAACTTCATAAACTTTCTGACCTAATAATCTTCCAACTTTTAAACTGACAAAGCTCTTAACTTTTAATTCTTAATTTTTAATTCTT
>PNBM01000120.1:0-5692 GCA_003135995.1 Ignavibacteriota bacterium
TTTGAAGGGGGCAAGGGGGGATGATTTATTTTTAGTTAGGGTTAAATTTGAATTCGATTAATATAAATTTAATTATTATACTATAATGAAAAATAATATCTTAAATAATTTTCCGAAAGTAAATTTATCCATCCTTCCCACTCCTCTTATGAAACTCGAGCATATTTCAAAGAAATATAATGCTAATATATNNTCAACGGATTGGAAGTACATTTAGTACTCGGCGGAGTTAAGCCGGATAAATCTTCAGCTAATTTATTAATAGATGAAATGTTCGACGCGAAAATCCATTATGTTGAATCCACGAAATGGGATGACTGGGAAAATTACGGTAAAAATCTTGAAAAAGAATTAACGGCTTCGGGTAAAAAAGTTTATTACATGCCAATCGGGGGTTCGAGTGCTATAGGTGCACTTGGTTACGTGGATGCATTTTATGAAATTCTTTATGATTGCGGGAAATACAAAATTAATTTTGATTATATTGTGCACTCTTCCACATCAGCAGGAACGCAAACAGGATTAATAATCGGCAAAAAATTAACCGGATGGAAAGGAAAAATAATAGGGATAGGCTCGGCAAAAAATCAGGAACAATTGTCTGAAGAAATTTATAAGCTTGCAAATGAAACGGGTAACTTCTTCAACATAAATATAAAATATGATGATATTATTATAGATGATAAATATATAGGTGAGGATTACGGTGTTGTCACAGAAAAGGGAAAGGAAGCCGTTGAATTATTCGCACGGTTAGAAGGAATTTTTCTTGATTATGTCTATTCAGGGAAAGCCGCTTCAGGATTGATAGATTATATGGAAAAAAATAAATTCGAAAAGGATTCGAATATTTTATTTATACATACCGGCGGAAATGTGCATTTGTTTAAGATTTAGAAATAGTTCTCATATTTAATTAATAATTTGGTTGCAGAAGTTTGAGAAATCAATTTTTCCTTGTTTTTATTTAATTTTAAAAGTATATATACATAAAATAACATAGCTATGAACAGACCCCAGCCGGATGAATATCCGGAATATTATAATTTATATGTTAACCTTGTCAGGGATGGTGATATTGTTGATATACTTGAACAGCAGTCGAAAGATATTCAACAATTTATATCATCTCTTAAAGAAGAATCAGGTGACCATACTTATGCATTCGGCAAATGGACAATAAAAGAGATTTTGGGACACCTGATAGATTCGGAGAGAATTTTTGCTTACAGGGCATTAAGAATCGCAAGAAAAGACAAGCAAAATCTTCCGGGCTACGACTCGGATGAATATGTGAAAAGCGGGAATTTCTACAGAAGAACTTTGCAGGATCTGCGTGAAGAAATGCTTTTACTCAGAGCAGCAAATTTGAAACAATTTACAAATTTTGATGAAAGTGACCTTAGTCAAAAGGGCGTTGTAAATGATATGGAATTTTCTGTAATTGCTATTTTATATATTATGGCCGGTCATGAGCTTCATCATATAAATTTTATTAAAGATAATTATTTAAATTGAATTTCTATTAATAATTAATTTTTACATTTTTATTTATCGGTAACAATATTAACTTTCTGTTATTAAACAAGTACTTATCGTAATACATTAATATAAATTTTTTATCTTATTTTTTAAATTATGGAATCAAATATTTTTAAATCGCTAATAATTATTGTTGTATTATCTGGATTTATAACATTAACGGGGTGTTCTAAGAAGCCTGNNTACGAACAAACAAAAAACAGAAGTAAAAAGACCGGTTGGAACTTCAGACAGCACTGATATTTATGGCAGTGGATATTTTGATTACCGTGACAATATTGAAAGTTATCATATGGGCTACAGCATTCCCAGGGATAGCATATATAAAGTTGAGAACCTGAAAGCCTTCGAGCAGCTAAATTTGATTATTCAGAAAGATTCTCTTAATCCCGGTCCATATCTTGACAGGGGAAATCATTTTCAGAATATTCAAAAATACAAAGAAGCTATCGCCGATTACAACAGGTATATTCAGTTGAATCCAAATAATTACTCTGCTTATCAAAACAGGGGAACAGCTCATGAGAGATTAAAACAATTTGATGAAGCCATTTATGATTATAATAAAGTAATTGAACTTAAGCCACTGGATACTATTGCATATTTTAACAAAGGTGTCGTTTATGATGTACTTGAAAATCCATGGCAGGCTATTCGTGAATATGACAAAACAATTATGTTAGACCCGAGATTAGCAAAAGCTTATTATAACAGGGGAGCCGCATACGAAAAAATTGATAACTACGACAAAGCTATAGAAGATTATGAAAAAGCAATGAAATTGAATCCAAAATATTGGGATGAACTTACAAAGAAAATTGATTATCTGAATTCAGCTAAATAGCTATTTGTAAGCGACTGCCCAGTGGTCTTTAGTTTTAACGTATAGAAGGTAAGCATCATTAGTTGGTATGTTTACTTCTACTATACCGGAATATTCTCCCACCTGGTCGGCAAGAACCGTAAATAGTGAATCCGTGTTCGTTCTTAATTCCACTCTGAAGTTAGATGCACCAAGATGGTTCATTTTGAAAAATGCTATTCCTGTATTTAAGGCAATTGTCTGCTTTAAGTCCCCGACTCCGGTATAAGATAAACGATACTGTACTTTGTTGTTATCGGCTATTTCTTCAATTTTGTATTCTTCGGAATTCGGGTCTATAAATGTTTTTAATAATAACCATTTATCGAATATTAGATAATAAGCTAAAATGACCATTCCCACTACGAATAAAAAACTAATTACTAATCTGAATTTTGTATTCTGTCTCATAATATTATTAAATTTAATGTAATATAGTAAATTATTATTTATTCATCAATTTTTTTATAAATATCTATTTTTTGCACATCAACATTTAAGTTGATTCAAATTATATAAACATAACCATTTTTATTTATTTCTGGAAGTCTATCATCCTTGATTTAAAGCCGTTTCCGAGTACATCGTTCACATCTACCAGCAAAACGAAAGCGTTTTTATCTTCTTCTTTTACAATTCTTTTTAACTGAGTAATCTGGTTTCTATTGATTGCACAAAACAGAACATTCTGCTTTTTCCCGGAATATCCGCCTTCTGCAAGGAATATTGTTAAACCCCTGTCGAGCTCTTCCAATATGCGCTCTTTAATTATATCTTCAAATTCCGAAACTATGTAAGCACCTTTTACATACGGCAGTCCTTCCGCCGTCAGGTCTACAATTTTTGTTGTAATGAATAAATTAAGATATCCCCAGATAATTAAATTTAAATCTTTGAATACAACACCGATTGAAAATATTATAAATGTTTCAATGAACCAATAACCCGTTCCCATAGAAACGCCGGTATATTGTTTCAATATTGCAACGGGTATATCTGTTCCGCCTGTCGAGCCGTAAAACCTGAAAATTATTCCCAGCCCGATTCCGAGCAAAACCGACCCAGCAATCGAAGCGAGGAAAATATTATCCGTAAACGCCCAGTATTTTGTATTTATAATGTCTTTAAAAAACGGACAATATTTATATAAAGTATGAGGTGAAAGCAAATCGACGAAAAATGCTCCGACTAACATTCCATAAAAAGACCTGAAACCAAAATTTTTTCCGAGGAAAATCCAGGCTATCACAAATAAAGGAATATTTATTATTATCATAGATATACCTGCCGGAAATCCGAACAAATGGAATAAAACCGTTGCAATTCCTCCGACACCGCCCGGGGCGACTTTAAATGGAATTAAAAACCAGGAATATGACATTGCGAATATTATGCATCCTATAGTTATTCCCGTAAAATCTTTGGCGTTCGAAAATACTTTATTATATTTACTCTTCNNATATAAATCTTTTTAATTATTTACTCAATCATTTAATTTAAAATGAAATATCGTATCTAAAATGATGAAAAAAAATAGTGTTGTTCTTAGTAGACTTACAAAAATAACGAATATACGAATAAACTTAAATAACGAAATGCCTGTGCTGACTTGATTTCCGGTATGAAATGATATCTCTTAATAATAACTTTTGTCATAATAAAATTTGATAAAAAACGGGGAAAGTCTAATCAAAATATATTTTTAGTTCCACCGTCGAATTCAAGTGAATTTTACATTTACAATTAATATATTAATATTAAGGGAAAATCTTACGTAACAGCTTTAATTTCTGAAAACCCGTCGGTTATATGCCGGGTTTAGTCACTGTTTATACAATAAAATTGTAACTTGACAAATAAAATAAATCGCTCTACTTTTGAGTTATTCACCAATTAAAATAAAAATCATTAGTCTAAATTAAATACAGGAGGTACTAAATGTCCCAACTTAAAGCTCTGTTCTTCGTTTTACTTACTTTCGCATTTATGAGCGGAATAATTATCGGCTGCAGCGGCGGTCCGAGCGAAGAAGAAATGAAACAATTAAACGACTTAAAAGCTGAAGTCGAAAAATTGCAAGGCGATGTTAACAAGCTCGACAGTGAAAAAGCTGATTTGCAAAAACAAATTGCAGCTCAGGATGTAATAATTAAAGATTATAATTCCAAAGCTACAGCGGTGAGGAACTGCAAATAATCTTTGTAATAAAGGGGATTATTTTTTTAAAAATTTTTTAAAAATTTATAATAGGAGAATTTCAAAAAATGAAATTTACAAGATTATTAGTAATGTTACTCGCATTCATCCTCGTCTTCGGTACAAAAATTACTTTTGCTCAGGACGATGAAAAACAGCAGGAAGAAATGACGGATGAACAGTGGCAGCAGGCAATGACGGATTTAACTGCAAAAAAGACCGAGCTTACTACAAAGCTTGCTGATTTGCAAAAAGATAAAGCTGATTTAATAGCAAAACTTGATGCAAAAAAAGGCGAAGTCAAAAAAGCAGAAGATGATTACTGGACGGAAGTCGGCGGAAAAGATGCTTATAACAATTACAAAAATGACCTTGATAAGCTCGACAGAATTATCAAGAACAGAGAAGGCAATAAATCGGATGCAGAAAAAAAATTCGCGGAATTAAGTAAATCTAATTTAAGATGCCATCCCGATTTTGTAACAAAATACAGGCTAATTAAAGAAGGACTTGCAAACTGGAAAGATATTTCAGTCCCGCAGTATACCGTTATGAAAGGTGATTACCTTTTCGTTATTGCAGCGAGAAAAGAAGTTTACAACAACCATCACATGTGGCCCATTCTCTGGGAAGCAAATGAAAACGGTGTACTCGATGCTCCGCGCCGTATTCCCAGGACAATTAAAAATCCAAATTTAATTTACCCGGGACAGGTTTTGAGAGTTCCTCAGTTAACTGATGTGTTGATGAAGTCAGCCGCATTTGAAAGAGCAAAAAGCTGGTTAGACTGGAGAAAAACAAACAGAGTAAGACATCACAAACCTGTGATAAAGAAAGACGAAGGAAAGACGGAAAAGAAAGACGAAAAGAAAACTGAAAAGAAAACTGAAAAGAAAGACGATAAGAAGAAATAGATTTTAAATAAAATTCTATTTATATATAAAGCCTTTGTACTTTAAAGTACGAAGGCTTTTTTTATATTACCTCAAAATTCAATCCTGCTAAAATAAAATGTTCAAAATTATGTGACTATTCTTTCCAAAAATGTGCAGAAAGTTGTTATTTATGTGCGGAATGTTGTCGTTTATGTGC
>PNBM01000120.1:5775-6264 GCA_003135995.1 Ignavibacteriota bacterium
GAATGTTGTCGTTTATGTACAGAATGTTGTTATTTATGTGCGGAAAGTTGTTAAAAATGTGCACATTTTTATAGCAAAAGTGTATTTTTAGCGAAATTTTCAACTGTGCGGTCGGGAGTTTTCTGCCACAACGGATTTTCAACCTCCCGGCTGAAAATAATCAAAACTGTCGGGAGGATAACTTGTGTTTTTTCCCCCCTTGGAAGGGGGGCGCAGGGGGGATGATTGTAATTGANNCCTTCTAAGGGGGGAGAAGAACGGATTTTCCCCTTCTAAGGGGGGAGAAGAACTATTCATTCCACCTTTCATAAAACTCTCCGTTTCACCTTTTACTTTTCACTTTTCACAAAGTTCTTCGTTTCACGTTTCACTTTTCACGTTTCACAAAACTCTCCGTTTTACCTTTCACTTTTCACGTTTCACAAAACTCTCCGTTTCACTTTTCACGTTTCACAAAGCTCTCCACTTCACCTTTCACGAGAATAACCG
>PNBM01000362.1:0-160 GCA_003135995.1 Ignavibacteriota bacterium
TGCGTGTTTAATTCATTAAATTGCTGACACACGTTATTAGTATCCGTAATAATATTTTTTGCGAATATATTACAAAACGAAAAAATAAATATTATAATTAATGTTACTTTTTTAAACATTTTAATTTTATTATTGCATTTAATAATTTAAGAATAAATTT